>CAZCKI010000698.1:0-1500 GCA_964498815.1 uncultured Burkholderiales bacterium | reverse complement strand
CGCGTCGAGGCCGGCATGGGCCACGATTTGCCGGTGCCGTATTATTTCATGGTCGATCAGCGGTTTTTCCGGGAGCTGCTTTAGAACGTCTGCGAATGACTTTTTCTGAAAACCTGTGCAACTTTCGAGAACCATGTGCGGAATCCGAGGCAAAGCGGCCAGTGATTCCGACGGAAGGCGGCCACCCAATCCGATCCAAAGCGGCCACCGATTCCGATCGAAAGCGGCCACCCTGTTGATGGGGTAAAGCAGGCTCCGTTGCCGGCAATCTGAACGGGCAAGGTCCCTCCCTGTGGTTCCAGCAGGGGGAGGTTCGATGCCCGCCGAGAGATTGCCGATGCGCAAGGTTCGTGAAGTTCTACGCCAGAAGTACGCCTGTGGGGCGAGTGAGCGGGTGATTGCCCAATCGCTGGGGATCGGCCGCACGGCGGTTGGTGAGTATATCCGGCGGGCGGCGGTGATTGGCATCACTTGGCCGGTTCCGGGCGAGCTCGACGATGCGACGCTGGAACGCAAGCTGTTCGCGCCAGCCGGCTATAACCCGCCGCAATCGAGACCCCTGCCGGACTGGTCCTATGTTCATGCCGAGCTGCGTCGCCGCAGCGTAACGCTGGCGCTGCTGTGGCAGGACTATCGCGGCCAGCATCCCGACGGGTACGGCTACAGCCGATTCTGCGACCTGTACGGCGAGTGGCGCCGCGGCGTGACGGCGACCATGCGCCAGACCCATGCCGCGGGCGAGAAGCTGTTCGTGGACTTCGCCGGCGACACCGTGGCGGTGTTCGATGGTCTGACGGGGGAAGCCCGCGACGCCAAGATTTTCGTCGCCGTTCTCGGGGCGTCGAACTACACCTACGCCGAGGCTCGCTTCAGCGAGGCGTTGCCCGACTGGATCGGCGTCCACGTCAATGCGCTCGCCTTCCTGGGCGGGGTGCCGAAGGCAATCGTCTGCGACAACCTCAAGGCCGGGGTCACGGCCGCCAGTCGGTACGAGGCGGGGGTGAACAGGACCTACCTCGATCTCGCCGCCCATTACGGCACGACCATCATGCCGACGCGGCCGCGCAAGCCGCGCGACAAGGCCAAGGTCGAAGTTGCGGTGCAGATTGTCGAGCGATGGATTCTGGCGCGGTTGCGCGACCGGCGCTTCTTCTCGCTTGTCGAGCTGAACGCGGCGATCCGCACGCTGCTCGATGAACTCAATGACCGCCTGATGCGCAAACTTGGCGCCAGTCGCCGGGAGTTCTTCGAGACCATCGATCGGCCCGCCCTGATGCCGCTGCCCAGCGAGCCCTATCAGTATGCCGAATGGCGGCGCGCCCGTGTGGCGCCGGATTACCACGTCGAGGTCCAGGGGCACTTCTACTCGGTGCCGTCCCGGCTAATCCGCCAGGTGGTCGAGGTGCGGAGCACACAGACCACCGTCGAGGTATTCCATCGCGGCGTGCGCATTGCCAGTCACGCGCGCTCGCCAGTCAGACGACGGCATACGACCATCCC
>CAZCKI010000697.1:0-1514 GCA_964498815.1 uncultured Burkholderiales bacterium | reverse complement strand
CGACGCCGATATCGTTGCCGCGATGGATGGCAATGTCTGCCGCTGCGGGACCTATCACCGCATCCAGAAGGCGATTGTGCGGGCCGGCAAAGACTTGGCAAAGGCATAGGAGACGACCATGAAAAATATTCCCTTGCATGCCAAGTCCCCTTCCCGCCGCCAATTCCTCAAGACCAGCGGCGCCGCAGGCGGCGCGCTGGTGATCGGCTTCACCTGGCACGGCACCGCAGCGGAAGCCGCGACCAAGAGCGCGCCGGAACTCGCAATGAATGCCTTCGTGCGCATCGATACCGCCGGCCGCGTGACCTTGCGCTGCCACCGCTCCGAGATGGGCCAGGGCGTGTACACCTCGATGCCGATGCTGATCGCGGAGGAACTGGAAGTGCCGCTCACGTCGGTCACCGTGGAAATGGCGCCCTCGGCGCCACCCTATGTAAACGCCATGCTGGGCGGCCAGATCACCGGCGGCTCGAGCTCGGTGCGCGAGGCCTACGTGAAGCTGCGCGAAGCCGGCGCCGCGGCACGCATGATGCTGATCAGCGCCGCCGCGCAAAGCTGGGGTGTTGCGGAAGCGGACTGCCGCGCGGTCGACGGCACGGTGGTCTACCAGAAGAAAAAACTTTTCTACGGGCAACTCGTCACCAAGGCAGCCAAATTGCCGGTGCCGGAAAAGCCGGCACTGAAGGACGCCAAGGACTTCAAGGTGATCGGCAAGCAGTTCCATCGCCTCGATACCGCCGCCAAGGTGCACGCCAAGGCCGAATTCGGCATCGACGTGAAGAAGCCGGGAATGCTGGTCGCCTCTTTGGCGCAGGCGCCGGTGATCGGCGGCAAGGTGGTCAAATTCGACGACAGCAAGGCGCGCGCACTGAAGGGCGTCGTGAAAGTCGTGCAGATTCCGGACGGCGTTGCGGTCTTGGCGAAGGATTTCTACACCGCCAAGAAAGGCCGCGACCTGCTGGAGATCGAATGGGATAACGGCCCCGTCGGCAAGCTCGACATGGCCGCCATCCGCGCGGGACTGCGCGAGGCCTCGACCAAACCGGGTGCGGTCATCCGCAAGGAAGGCGACGTGGCGGCGGCGATGATGACCGCAGCCAAGAAAATCACCGCCGAATACGAGCTCCCCTACCTCGCCCACGCGACCCTGGAGCCGGTCAACTGCACGGCCGAGATCGTCAACGGCGAGTGCCACATCACCGGGCCGATCCAGTTCCAGCAGGGCGCGCAGGGCGCGGCTGCCGCCGCGTCCGGCATCGCGCCGGAAAAGACCTTCATCCACACCACCTTCCTCGGCGGTGGCTATGGGCGCAAGCTCGAGCTCGATTTCATCGCGCAATCTGCCGCCATCGCTAAGGTGGCCGGTGTGCCGGTGAAGCTGCTGTGGACGCGCGAAGACGATATGACGCACGACTTCTACCGGCCGCTTTCCTTGCATCAACTGGAAGCCGGGCTCGACGACAAGGGCAACCTGGTGGCGCTCTCGACCAAGATGACTTCGCAGTCGATCACCG
>CAZCKI010000696.1:0-1521 GCA_964498815.1 uncultured Burkholderiales bacterium | reverse complement strand
CCGCAGTGGCGGTGTTCCGGTGCCGGTGATGACAGCGCTCGCCGAAAAGCGCACCGTGCCGTTACGGTTGACGGCGGTCGGCAATGTCGAGGCCTTTACCACGGTCGCTATCAAAGCGCGTGTCGACGGTCAGATCACCAAGGTGCTGTTCCGCGATGGCGATCGTGTCGCCAAGGGCGCGCCGCTATTCGAGATCGATCCGCGCACCTTTGAAGCGGGCTTGCGGCAGGCGCAGGCGACGCTGGAAAAGGATCGCGCCGTCCTCGCCAACGCGCTATCGACGCGTAATCGCTACGAAGACTTGCTGAAGAAGCATTTCGTTTCCGACGAGGCTTTCAATGCCATACGCACCACCTACGATAGCGCGGTTGCGGTGGTGCATGCCGACGAAGCGAACGTGGAAAACCTGAAGTTGCAATTGGAGTTCGCCGGCATCAAGTCGCCGGTGGACGGCGTGGCCGGACGGGTGTTGATCCAGGAAGGAAACCTGGTCAAGGCCAACGACGTCAATCCGCTGGTCACCATCAATCAGGTGACGCCGATTTATGTAACATTTTCCGCGCCGGAACAACAATTGGGAGCTCTGCGCAACATCGTAAATTCTCCCGGCCACAAAGTGTATGCCGTAGCCCCCGGCGCCAAAGACGGCGCCGAAGGCCACCTCACATTCGTCGATAACGCCGTCGATGCCACCACCGGAACGATCAAGCTGAAAGCCGTCTTTACCAATGCCGACCGCAAGCTCTGGCCGGGCCAGTTCGTCAATGTAAGCCTGGTGCTGGACCAGCAGGTGGATGCCACGGTGGTGCCGGGCAGCGCCGTGCAAAGCGGCCCGGAAGGACAAATCGCGTTTGTCGTCGGCGCCGACCAGACGGTTGAGGTCCGCAAGGTGCGGGTGGTGCGCAGCGAAGGCGACCTCACCATCATCGCCGACGGCATCGCGCCGGGCGAGCGGGTGGTGACCGAGGGCCAGCTGCGCCTGACCGACAAGGCCAAGGTGAGCTTCGGCAAGGACAACGCGAAGTGAACGTTTCCGAGCTATTCGTCCGCCGCCCGATCATGACCATCCTGGTCATGATCGGACTGCTGGCATTTGGTATCGCCAGTTATCGTCTGTTGCCGGTGAACGCACTGCCCAATGTCGATTTCCCGGTGATCCAGGTATCGGCCAACCTGCCCGGCGCCAATCCGGAAACGATGGCGGCTGCCGTGGCGACGCCGCTGGAAAAGCAATTCTCCACCATCGCCGGCATCGATTCGATGAGCTCGGTCAGCACCGAAGGCCTCACCAATATCACCATCACTTTCACGCTCGATCGCAATATCGATGCCGCCGCGCAGGATGTGCAATCGGCCATCGCCGCCACCGCACGCCAATTGCCTTCCACCCTGCCGAGTCCGCCGTCTCTGCGCAAGGTGAATCCGGGCGATTCGCCGGTTCTGTTCATCGCGCTGACCTCGGACACACTGCCGCTGTCGAAGGTCGATGAATACGCCGAAAACATGCTGGCGCAGCGCATT
>CAZCKI010000695.1:0-1522 GCA_964498815.1 uncultured Burkholderiales bacterium | reverse complement strand
GGCACCAGGCGATGAGTTGTTCGACGTCGGCTTCCAACCCCTGCACCATCGCTTCCACGGTGCCGTCTTCTCGGTTACACACCCAGCCGGTGATATCCAGCGCCTGCGCCACCGCGCGCATCGATTCGCGAAAACCCACACCCTGCACGCGGCCGGTGATATTCAGGCGCACGGTGATGGCGTCGTGGTTCATTCGTCGTGGCGCACTTTCTTGCTGCGGATCGACTTCACCGTGGTGCGGATTTTCTTGGCTTCGATGCGGCGCTCTTTGGAAGCGCGGGTGGGCTTGGTGGCGAAGCGCTTCTTGGGAACGTGGTTGAGCTTTTTCAGCTTCTCGGTCAGGCGCTCGAAGGCGACTTCCTTGTTGCGAAACTGCGAGGAGGAGTCCTGTGCGATCACCACTGCGCCCGAGGGCAGGTGGGTGAGGCGGATCGCGGAATTGGTCTTGTTGACGTGCTGGCCGCCGGGGCCGGAAGCGCGGTAGGTGTCGATGCGCACTTCGTTTTCCAGCGTTTCGCGGTCGAGAGCGTAGGGCGGCAGGTGGAGGGGGAATTCGCGGGGCATGCGCGCATTCTACAAGCTGTCATACAGAGGCGGCCGTCAAAAGAAGTTGTCATTCTGAAGGCCGATCGGCCTGAAGAATCTCATCCCGCGGCAAATAAGCATTGCCCAAACGGAGGCGGATGAGATCCTTCGCTGCGCTCAGGATGACATTCCCTGTTTTGACGAACAGCGCAGAGTGAAACCTGGATTCCCGCCTACGCGGGAATGACGGGCTATTTGATGCGCATCCCCGGCACCGCGCCCGAATCGGGCGCGAGCAGATAAATGCCGCCGGCGCCGTCACCAGCCGCCAGCACCATGCCCTGCGATTCGCCGAAGCGCATCTTGCGCGGCGCCAGGTTGGCCACCATCACGGTGAGGCGTCCGACCAGTTCTTTCGGGTGGTAGGTGTTGCGGATGCCGGCGAACACGGTGCGCGTTTCGATGCCCAGATCGAGCGTGAGGCGCAGCAGCTTGTCGGCTTCGAGCACGAATTCGGCGTCGAGAATCTTGGCGATACGCAAATCGAGGCGGCCGAAATCGTCGATGGAAATGGTTTCCGCGATCGGCGCGATGACGATAGGCTTGGGCGCTTCCGGCGGCACCAGCACGAACTCGCCGAGAGGCACGCTGTCGTCGTTGGCGGGTTTGTTGTCGGCCGCCTTGGCGGGCGGCGCTTCGCTCTTCGCCGCTGCGGGCGGTTCGAGAAGCGTGTCGATTTGTTTGGGGTCGATGCGGGACATAAGGTGTTTGTACTGCGATATTACATGACCTGCCGGTAATGGTGTGGCAACCGATTTCCATTCGCTTAGATCGTCGCGCAGGAAGACCTCTACCTGCTTCTTCAATTCAGGCAGTACCGGGCCGAGCAGCACCGTGATGAAACGGAAATAGTCGACCGCCTCGCTGCAAATCTCCTGCAGCTCTTTCGCCTTGGCTTCGTCCTTGGCCATGGTCCAGGGTTGTGCTGTGTCGATGT
>CAZCKI010000694.1:0-1523 GCA_964498815.1 uncultured Burkholderiales bacterium | reverse complement strand
GTCGCGGATTTTCGCCAGCACTTCGGGCTTCAGGGTCACGGCAGGAAGCACGCAGGAGGAATCGCCGGAATGCACGCCGGCTTCCTCGATGTGCTCCATGATCCCGCCGATGACCACATCGGTCCCGTCGGCCAGCGCGTCCACGTCCACTTCGGTGGCTTCTTCCAGGAACTGGTCAATCAGCACCGGGCGCGCCGGACCCATCAGCGCCGCCTTGGCAACATATTCCTGCACAGTCTCCAAATCGTAGGCGATCACCATCGCGCGTCCGCCCAGGACGTAGCTGGGGCGCACCAGCACTGGCAGACCGATCTCTTTCGCAACCCGGGCCGCTTCCTCGGGCACCAGCGCCGTGCCGTTTCGGGGCTGCGGGATGCGCAAGTCGTCCAGCAGCTTGCCGAACCTCCGCCGGTCTTCGGCCAGGTCAATCGATTCCGGCGCCGTGCCGATGATCGGGACACCGTTGCGTTTCAAATCGAGCGCCAGATTGAGCGGAGTCTGCCCTCCAAACTGCACAATGACGCCCTGGGGCTTCTCGCGATCCATCACCGCCAGCACATCCTCGAGGGTCAGCGGCTCAAAGTACAAGCGGTCGCTGGTGTCATAGTCGGTCGAGACGGTCTCCGGATTGCAATTCACCATGATCGTCTCGTAGCCGTCTTCCTTCAGTGCGAACGATGCGTGGCAGCAGCAGTAGTCAAATTCAATGCCCTGCCCGATGCGATTCGGGCCGCTGCCCAGGATGGCGATTTTCGGGCGCGCGGTCGAATCGGCCTCGTCCTCCTCCTCATAGGTCGAATACAGGTACGGCGTATAGGATTCGAACTCTGCCGCGCAGGTGTCCACACGCTTGAAAACCGGTGTCACTTTGTGTTTCATCCGCTGATGCCGGATCGCCGTGGGCGTCGTTTTCCAAGTCTGCGCCAATTGTTCATCGGAATATCCGCAGCGCTTGGCTGCCCAGAGCAGATCGCGCGAGGCGGTTTCTACCGTAACGCCGGTTAGACGCCTGCCTACAGCGACGATTTCTTCCATTTGCTGGATGAACCACGGGTCCAGCGCCGTCAGCGCGCACACATCGGTGGCGGGCATGCCCTTCTCCAGCGCGGCGAAAAGCCAGTGAATCCGGTCGGGCCGCGGAGTCGAAAGCTTTTCCTTCAGCAACGACAAAGTCACCTCTGCCGGCGCCCTCCACGGCGTGTGCGGTTCGAGTGAACGCACGGCTTTTTGGATGGACTCCTTGAAGGTGCGGCCGATGGCCATGACTTCCCCGACCGATTTCATCTGCGTTCCCAGCGCGCTGTCCGAGCCGGGGAATTTTTCGAACTGCCACTTGGGAATCTTGGTCACGACATAATCAATCGTCGGTTCAAAGGAGGCCGGCGTCTTCTGCGTGATGTCGTTGGCGATTTCATCGAGCGTCAGACCCACGGCCAGCTTCGCGGCGATCTTGGCAATCGGGAAGCCCGTGGCTTTGCTGGCCAGCGCCGAACTGCGCGAAACGCGCGGGTTCATCTCGATCA
>CAZCKI010000693.1:0-1531 GCA_964498815.1 uncultured Burkholderiales bacterium | reverse complement strand
ACGCCCTCGTCGCCGACAAGGCGGGCGCCAGCATCGCCACCCTGGCGCAGGACAATGCCTTCGGCCGCGACGGCGTGAAGGCCTTCAGGATGGCGCTGAAGAACGCTAAACTGGTGCACGAAGAGTATCTGCCCGCCGCCACCACCGATTTCACCGCGGGCGCGCAAAGGCTGATCGATAAGCTCAAGGGGCAGCCGGGGCGCAAAGTCATCTGGATCGCCTGGGCCGGCACCGGCAATCCGTTCAAGATCGCCGACCTGGATCTGAAGCGCTACGGCATCGAGATCGCTACCGGCGGCAATATCCTGCCGCAGATGTCGATCTTCAAGAACTTCCCGGGCATGGAAGGCGCAACCTATTACTACTACGGCATTCCGAAGAATGCGGTCAACGACGAACTGGTGAAGCGCCACCAGACCAGGTTCCACGCGCCGCCCGACTTCTTTACCGCCGGCGGCTTCGCGGCCGGCGTCGCGGTGGTCACGGCGCTTAAGAGAACCAACGGTGACACCGGAGCAGAAAGCCTGATCAAGGCGATGGAAGGCATGAGTTTCGAGACTCCCAAGGGCACCATGACGTTTCGAAAGGAAGACCACCAGGCCCTGCAAAGCATGTATCACTTCAAGATCAAGATCGATCCGGCGCTCGCCTGGGCGGTGCCGGAACTGGTGCGCGAGATCAAGGCGACGGACATGGATATACCGATTCGCAACACGCGCTAACAACCATCACGGCAACAAGCCCCCGGCACAGGGAGCATGGGATACACCGGGTGTATTCCCACCAATACGAGGAGAAGGCAATGCATGGTAATCGCTATCGCTTGGCCGCTGTACTCACCTGCGCGGCAACGCTCGCGCTCAGTGCGTCGGCGGCGCCGCTGCCGCGGCTGAATATCGACAAGACCCAGACGACGGTGTCCGGCATTTCCTCCGGCGGCTATATGGCGGTGCAACTGCACGTCGCGTACTCCGCGCGCTTCAGCAAGGGTACGGCCGTGATCGCCGGCGGTCCGTACAACTGCGCGCAGGGCGCGATCCTGAGCGCGCTGACGCGCTGCCTGGGCAACGCGCCAATTCCGGTCGCCGATCTGATCGCCGACACCGACAAGTCCGCCAAAGAGGGGCTGATCGACGCGACCGGCAATCTCTCGTCCTCCAAGGTCTATCTCTTTGCCGGCGGCAAGGACAGCGCCGTCAAGGAGGCGACCAGCAGCGCCTTGCAGACTTACTATCAAAATTACCTGCCGGCAGCCAATATCGCGTACAAAAAAGACGTCCCCAGCGAGCACGCTTTTGTCACCGACGACTATGGCGCACCCTGCGACACCAAGGCAACGCCCTTCATCAACAATTGCGGCTACGACATGGCGGGCGCACTGCTACAACAGTTGTACGGCGCCTTGCTGGCACGCAAGAGTGGCGCGCTGGACGGCAGTCTCGTGGAATTCGACCAGCCCGCGACCGGGCACGGCATGGGCGCCACCGGCTGGATCTATGTGCCGAAAAACTGCGTCAGCGGCGCGCTGTGC
>CAZCKI010000692.1:0-1531 GCA_964498815.1 uncultured Burkholderiales bacterium | reverse complement strand
CACTTCGATGGTGCGGTCCTGCCATTCGGCCACCGCGCCGAGGCGTTCGCCGCGCTCGTTGATGACCGGGCTGGCGCTCACCACCATGGAACGCCCGCCAATTTCGATCGGGGCGACATAGGTATTGGTGAAGGTGGAAAGCAGTTGCGCCTGGTGCGAGGGATTCTTGTGGAAAGAGTCGATATTCGTGCCCACCAGGTTGGCGACAGTGAAACTCGGCAGTTGCTTGCGGATGTCCGCTTCGGCATTGGCGAGGATTTTTACCACTGACTTGTTCACGTAGATGATGTTGCGCGCATTGTCGGCAATCATCACGCCGGTGCTGACGTTGTCCAGTCCGATCTTGATGCGCAGATTTTCATCCGAAACACGTTTGGTCTCGGTCATGTCGAAACCCAGCTTGGTTTGCATGGATCGCAAGGCGTCCATTACCTTGCCAATTTCATCGTTATGCTCCGTGTCGATCTTGTTGGCGTAGTTGCCTTGGCTGATCTGGTCGAAATGGCCGATGGCTGCCTCAAGCGGACGCACAATGGCGCGTATCAGGACAACGCCCAGCCACAAAGCCAGCGCAATGCCTGCCACGATCAAGCCGATGGCGATGTTGCGGGTGGTGGCATAGCGGGACTGGGCTGTCTCGTACTCCTGCTTGGCGACATCCAGTTGTAACTGCATCAGATTCTGGATACCTGCGCCAACCGGTTCGTAGAGGGGGCGAACCTTGTCCACGACGATCTTGTTGGCCGATTGGATTTCGTTGGCGCGCAGCGCTGCAATCGCCGGCTTCAAGCCTTCCGTCACAAAGATTTTCCTGTCATTGGCGAATTTATCCGCCAGCAATTTTTCTTCCGGCGTTAAAAAAGTGGCCATGTACGCATCCCAGGTCTTGGTGATTTCCCCGATGTTCTGTTCCACCTCCTCGGTATTTTTCCGGATTACCTCGGATGTGGGGGTAACCAGGGAAACAGCGATACGCAGCCGGTTGGATAGTAGCAGCTTCTGGATATTGGCTATCTGGCCCATGGGAACTGCGCGGTCTTCATACACCGTGCGCAAGCCTTCGTTGGCCTTGTTCATGCCGAGCAGCCCCATGCCGCCGATGGCCAGCAGCAACACGGACAGCAGGCCGACGACGAATGTCAGGCGGGTTTTGATGGTGGCGTTCTTGAACATGTTGAGTCTCCTGAAGAGGTTATTCCTGACCGCTTTACCGCCTTCGATCTTGAGGTCGCCGGCTTTGCCTTCGCGGAACAGTTGATACACCTTGGAGGCTGCTTCGATGTCGCTGCGCGAGGGTTTGGTACGCACCGACATGTAGCCGACCAGTTGGCCGTTTTCCTTGAGTAGGGTGGCATTGGCCATGACCCAGTAATAGTCGCCGTTCTTGCAGCGGTTTTTCGCCAACCCGGTCCACGGCCTGCCGCTTTTAAGCGTGGCGAAGAGGTCGGCGAAAGCTTCCGGTGGCATATCCGGGTGACGCACGATGTTGTGCGACTGGCCGATCAGCTCGGCCTCGGTAAAGCCGCTGATC
>CAZCKI010000691.1:0-1532 GCA_964498815.1 uncultured Burkholderiales bacterium | reverse complement strand
CTGTCGATCAAGGTCACCGCCTTCCAGTGGGGCTGGCGCTACGACTACAGCGCCGACGATTTCGGTTTCTATTCCAATCTCGCCACCCCCTGGGACCAGATCGGCCAGCCGGATGAAAAGGCCACCGTGGCCAAGGGTACCAATTACCTGCTTGAAGTCGACAATCCGGTAGTGGTGCCGGTCGGCAAACGCGTGCGCCTGCTGGTCACTTCCAACGATGTGATCCACGGCTGGTACGTGCCGCAATTGGGCGTCAACCAGTACGGTATCCCCGGCTTTATCAAGGACGCCTGGTTCCAGGCCGACAAGGTCGGTATCTATCGCGGCCAGTGCAGCCAGATCTGCGGCAAATTGCACGGCTACATGCCGATCACGGTGGAAGTGAAATCCGAAGCCGATTACGCCGCCTGGGTGCAGGCTTCGAAAGCGAAATGGGGCGCCAAGCCGGCGGCAGGTGCAGCTGCGGTACCGGCAGCCGACCCGGGCAAGAAATTCTCGCTGGCGGAATTGAAGGCCGAAGGCGAAAGAGTCTTCACCGCCAATTGCGTCGCCTGTCATCAGACCAACGGCAAGGGCCTGCCGCCGGCGTTCCCGCCGCTGTCCGGATCCAAGGTGGTGCAGGGCCCGGCGGAAGCACAGATCAAGACGGTGTTGAACGGCCGGCCCGGCACCGCCATGCAGCCCTTCGCGCGCCTGTCCGACATGGAGCTCGCGGCAGTCATCACCTACACCCGCAATTCCTGGGATAACAAGACCGGCAGCGTGATCCAGCCTGCCGATATCCTGGCCGCGCGCAAGTAAGCGTCCGGCAACCCTTTACCTTATTCGCACACGGCAGTTTCAGGAGATCGAAATGGCATCAGCAATCGCGCACGATCACGCACACGGGCATGACCACGATCATGATCACGGCAAGGGTGACTGGACACGATATTTCTGGACCACCAACCACAAGGATATCGGCACGCTGTACCTGTGGTTCGCGTTTTTCATGTTCTTCGCCGGCGGCGCGATGGCGATGGTGATCCGCGCCGAATTGTTCGAGCCGGGCCTGCAGATCGTGCAGCCCGAATTGTTCAACTCGCTGACCACGGTGCACGCACTGGTGATGATCTTCGGCGCGGTGATGCCGGCTTTCGTGGGCTTTGCCAATTGGCTGGTGCCGATGCAAATCGGTGCGGCCGACATGGCCTTCCCGCGCATGAACAACTGGAGCTTCTGGTTGCTGATCCCGGCCGCCATCCTCTTGTTTGCTTCGTTCTTTGTGCCCGGCGGCGCGGCCGCATCCGGCTGGACCCTGTATCCGCCGCTGGTAACCCAGGGCGGCATCGGCGTCGACATGACCATCCTCGCCATCCACCTGATGGGCGCCTCGTCGATCATGGGCTCGATCAATATCATCACCACCATCCTGAACCTGCGCGCGCCCGGCATGAACCTGATGAAGATGCCGCTGTTCTGCTGGACCTGGCTGATCACCGCCTACCTGCTGATCGCGGTGATGCCGGTGCTGGCCGGTTGCGTCACGATGC
>CAZCKI010000690.1:0-1533 GCA_964498815.1 uncultured Burkholderiales bacterium | reverse complement strand
GGCGCCGGCTTTCATCGGTGGCAGGACGTTCAGCACATCGGCCGCGGCGTCCTCGACTTCCAGCTTTGCGACCAGATTCTGCGCATCGACGTCAACCAGGCGCGAGTTGGGACGGTGTTCGACCATGCCGCCGTAGCGCTCGGCCCACACCCGCTTGAATAGCGCCGGTTCCGCCGTCACATCGGCGTTGGCGTCGAGGATCAGGATCTTCGACTTCGGTTTTGCCCGCCTGAAGTATGCGGCCACCACGCAGGCACGCTCGTAGGGAGCGGGCGGACAGCGATACGGCAATTCCGGAATCGAAATCGCGAACACGCCGCCGTCGCGCATCGCTTCCAGCTGGCGGCGCAGTTGCACGGTTTGCGCGCCCGCTTTCCAGGCGTGCAGGACGCGGGCCTGCGCGGCGTCGGTATTCAAGCCGGGAATCTGCCCGTATTGAAAATCGACCCCGGGCGAGAGAATGATGCGATCGAACGCCAGCGCCGCGCCGTCGGCGAGCCGCAACCGACGGCGATCGACATCGACGGCGAGCGCCTCGGCGCGCATCAGCCTGACACCGAAGCGTCGTTGCAACGCGTCGAAACCGACGGTGACATCGGCGATCGACATGCTGCCGCCCAGCACCAGGTTCGAAAGCGGGCAGGAAACGAACTCGGCGTTGCGCTCCACCAGGGTCACATCGAGGTGCGGCGCCCACAGCTTCAGATATTTGGCTGCCGTGGCGCCGCCGTAGCCGGCGCCGACCACGATCACCCTGGCGGCACCCGGCCGGGATGTGGCGCAGCCGCCGAGCGCGATGCCGGCCATCGCACCGCCGCCCACCCGCAAAAATTCTCGCCGATCCACGCCGTCTGCCTATTTCTTTTGCGCGGCGAAGAAGGTGCCGAGGGCCGCGAATTCGGCATCGGTAAAACCGCGCGCGATCTGCTGCATCACCGTCGCCTCGCGTTTAGCCGATTTGAAGAGGCGCATTTGCCCGACGAAATACTCGCGGTCCATGCCGGCGAGGCCGGCGATGGCGCCGCCGGCGCTGACGCCGTTGGTGCCGTGGCAGGCCGCGCAATTGGCAGCCAGCGCACGCACGGCATTGGCAGCCAGATTGGTGGCGGGCACGGGTGCGCCGGACTGCGCCGCAGCCGGCGCCGCCAGCGCCGCCACAAATGCCAGCGCGCAAAACCTCACGACACCTCCATCGGCATGAAAGAGCTAACCGCGGATCGCGACGGTCAGGATTCCTGCGGCACCACTTCGCGCTCTTCGGAAATGGTCAGCTTCACCTTGTCGTCGGTATCGATGCCGATCGATACCTTGCCACCGTTGGCGAGCTTGCCGAACAGCAACTCGTCGGCCAGCGCGCGGCGGATCGTGTCCTGGATCAGGCGCGCCATCGGCCGCGCACCCATTTGCGGATCGAAGCCGTGCTTGGCGAGGTACTTTTTCAGTTCGTCGGTGAAACTCACTTCGACTTTTTTCTCGGCCAATTGCGATTCGAGCTGCATCAAGATGCACATGCGGTTTGAGTCGAGAAAGTTC
>CAZCKI010000689.1:0-1536 GCA_964498815.1 uncultured Burkholderiales bacterium | reverse complement strand
GGTGCATTTTCGAAGGCGATGAAGAAAATTTTCGGATTTTAAGAAAATGAGCCTCGAAATGGAGAAAGCTCAGCGAGAGATTTGTACCAAGTATGGTGCGGATTTCTATAACTGTGATTCTTCCCTTAAAGTGGGAATTTCAAAAAATGTGAGAGATGGCGCACGCCCTCTAAACGGTTTGCGGATTATGCCGGAGGGTGATACCTGCGGATGGTATATCTGGGCGGGTGAACAGTGGTCAGATTCTCCGGATTTCTTTGTGCCTCTTCATGCTGAGCATTTAACTGAATGGGCGCCCTTAGCACTTCGATATTTGGGGCTTCCCCCAGGGTGGAGATTTCTTATTACAGAAGAGTATGAGGATGTTTGGGAAGATCCACAGCTTAAAAAATAAATGGCAAAAAATAAATGGGGTCAGACTGGTCTTGCCCACGCAAAGTGGACACTCAAAAAAGGGGATACTTATTCTGAGAGGAGTATTCCATGCCGCGCAAGCCTTACACGCAATACAGCCGTGAATTCAAGCTTGAAGCCATCCGCCTGGCTGAAGTCGGCGACAAGCCCGCCACCCAAGTTGCCCGAGAGCTTGGCATCCGCGTCAACCAGCTTGGCAAATGGAAAACGCAGTTTGCGCTCGAAGCGCAGACCGGCGTGCCCGCCAAGCGCGGCCGTCCGCCAGATGATGAACTTGCCCGCTTGCGGCGCGATTATGCGCGCCTCAAAGAGGAGCACGAAATTTTAAAAAAAGCGGCCATCTTCTTCGCCAAGGAATCCCAATGAGATGCCGCTTCATTGACGAGTACCGCGACCGCTATCCGGTGCGCACCCTGTGCCGCGTGCTGCGCGTTTCCACCAGTGGCTACTACGCTTCGCGCGGACGGCCGGTGAGTGGCCAGGGCCGGCGCCGGCTGCTGTTGACCACGCAGATTCGTTTGATCCACACCGACAGCCGCCAGACCTATGGTTCGCCGCGCATCCATCGCGAGTTGCAGGCAATGGGAACGCCTTGTTGTCGCAATACGATAGCCCGCCTGATGCAGCGGGCCGACATCGTGCCGAAGACGGTTCGCCGGTTCCGGGTCACGACCGATTCCCGCCGCACCCAGCCGGCGCCGAACCTGTTACAACGAAACTTCCAAACAGACCGCGTCAATGCCTGCTGGCTGACTGATGTGACCTTCATTCCCACCCGCGAAGGCTGGTTGTACCTAGCCGTCATGTTGGACTTGTACTCGCGCGCCGTGGTCGGCTGGTCGATGAGCCAACGCCTCGACCGGGCGCTGGCGATCGATACGCTACATATGTCGCTCGACCGACGCGGCAAGGCGCCGGACATCCTGCATTCGGACCGGGGTTCTCTCTATGCCACGGCAGACTATCGGGCGCTGCTGACAAGTAACGGCATTCGGCAAAGCATGAGCCGCAAGGGAGACTGCTGGGACAATGCGCCGATGGAGAGCTTCTTCCACACGCTGAAGACCGAGCTGGTGATGCACTGCGACTATCAGACTCGTGCCGAGGCCAGGACCAGCCTGT
>CAZCKI010000688.1:0-1543 GCA_964498815.1 uncultured Burkholderiales bacterium | reverse complement strand
TGATGAGGAACATCGGGATCAGCATCGCCTCAAAGAACAGGTAGAACAGGATCGCATCGAGCGCTGCGAACACGCCATTGATGAGCCCTGACATGATCAGGAAGGCGGCGAAGTACTGCGACACCTTTTTCTGGATCACTTCCCAGCCGGCAATCACCACCAGCAGCGTGGTAAAGCTGTTGAGGAGAATAAACAGCATCGAGATGCCGTCCACGCCCAGCGCGTAATTGACGTTGAAGCGCGCGATCCAGGGGACGAACTCGACGAACTGCATCCCTGCGGTCGTGTATTTGAAACCTGTCCAGAGCGGGATAGCCACCACCAGCCCGAGCACGCTGCCGATCAGCGCCACCCAGCGCGCCATGGATTTCTGGCTGTCCTGGCTGAGCATCAGCACCAGAAGGCCGACGAAGATCGGCACCCAGATGGTGGCACTCAGGAGGTAGGCGAATTTCGGCATGGCTGGGCTATTTCAGTCGAAGGAAAATGAGCGACAACAAGATGAATACGCCGAAGATCATGGTAAAGGCGTAGCTGTAGACGTGGCCGGTCTGCAATTTGCGGGCAACACCCGAGAACCAGCCGATCACCTTGGCGGTACCGTTGACCATGATGCCGTCGATGATGGTGACGTCGCCCCACTTCCACAGGCCACCGCCCAGCGCACGTGCTCCGCCGGCGAAGAGCCAAAAGTAGAGGCGGTCGATGCCGTATTTGTCGTCGAGAATTCGGACAGGCCAGGAAAGGAAGGCGCGAATCTTTCCCGCCAGTTCCGGCTTCCAGATGTAGCAGATCCAGGCAGTGCCGGCACCGGCAATAGCCAGATAAATCGCCGGGTGTTCGAACACATGCCACACCATTTGCGCTGCGCCGTGGAACTCTTCCTTCAGCACTTCCATCGTTCCCGATTCCGGGATGGCGCCATGGAAAAAGCCGCCGTATAACATCGGCTCGATGGTCATCCAGCCGATCGCCAACGAGGGGATCGCCAACAGGACCAAAGGCAAGGTCACCACCCAGGCGGTTTCGTGCGGTTTTTCGCCTGGCGCCAATCCATGGTGCTCACTGTGGTCGTCGTGATCGTGATGCGCGTCGTGCTCTGCAAAGCGTTCCTTGCCGTGGAAGGCGAAGAACACCAGCCGGAAGGAGTAGAGTCCGCCAACGAACACGCCCGCCAGCGCGGCGACGTAGGCGTACACGGGAACCCAGCCGTGTGAGCCGTGCATCGCAGCCTGCACCGCCTCGATGATCGAATCCTTGGAGAAGAAACCGGCAAACGGAGGAAAGCCCGCGTTGGCGAGCGCGCCGATCAAGACCGTCGCGTAGGTGATCGGCATGTATTTGCGCAGGCCGCCCATCTTGCGCATGTCCTGCTCGTGGTGCATGGCGATGATCACCGAGCCCGCGCCGAGGAACAGCACCGCCTTGAAAAATGCATGCGTCATCAGGTGGAAAATGCCGACCTGGTAGGCCGAGGCGCCCAACGCGGCCGTCATGTAGCCAAGTTGCGACAACGTCGAATACGCCACCACGCGCTTAATGT
>CAZCKI010000687.1:0-1545 GCA_964498815.1 uncultured Burkholderiales bacterium | reverse complement strand
CTGGGCGGCATGCTGATGGGCACCATCATCACCGGCTTGTTTGTCGCGATTTCGATGTGTACGGGTGGCGGTGCCTGGGATAACGCCAAGAAGTACATCGAGGAAGGCAACTTCGGCGGCAAGGGCAGCGATGCCCACAAGGCCGCCGTCACCGGCGACACCGTCGGCGATCCCTACAAGGACACCGCCGGTCCGGCCGTGAACCCGCTGATCAAGATCATCAACATCGTGGCCCTGCTGATCGTGCCGCTGTTCGGCACGGCGAGTGCACCGATGCCGGAAGTGGTCGAAGCGGTCAAGATGGAAAGAAAGGCCGACGCCAAGCCGGCAGCGCCGGTACCTCCGGTAGCCGTACCGGCCGCGGCGGCACCGGCGCCTGCGGCGGAACCTGCCAAGAAGTAAGTTTTTCCCGCCGTTGCCACGGCGAAAGACTCTAAAACGCCGGACGAGCAATCGTCCGGCGTTTTGCTTTACGGCACGGTGGCATCCCTCGATCGCGGTATGCGGGGCTTTTGTTGCGTACTTTGTGCGCTATTGCACAGCCGCAGACGGGTGCCGACGCTATGATTCGCGCACTCAAGCATTCAACGACTTCCTGTGATGAACACCCCTGTTATGTCGGACTCCAACCTGTTTTCCCGCAGCCTGCGCCTTGCAACCACCTGGGCGCTGCTCGCTACCCTGTTTGCCTGGGGCGCGCTCGCCACCATGTACATACAAGGTGTCCAATCGCGTGCGCCATCCGACGCCAGGGTCTACGCCGATGGCGGGCAATCCCGGGGCCTGCCCACCGTATTGCTCGTCTCGCGTCGCTGAACCGCAGGCCGTTGCGGCGCGCCGCGCCGGCTGAATCCGCCGCAATCAAGGAATTTCCGCGACATCCCTCGATTGCGGTATGGCGACCCGCTGTTGCACCGTAGAGTGCGGTTTCACACACTGGCTCGACGCAGATTGCGCTAGCATCGCCGGCATTCGATTCCCGGCAACGGCCATGAACCAAGGCGTCATCCCGACCGACCTGCACATCATTTCCCGCACGCTCCGCAGGGCGACGGCATTGCTGATGCTGCTGACCTTGTGCGGCTGGTGCGTGTTGGCGGCGCTGCCGGCGCGAGCCGCCAACCTGGTGCAGTTGTCGCCCACCACGTATCACACCGAACACGCCTTCTTCATCATCGCCGACCCCAACCTGGTGACGTTCCCGCAGTGGGCGAGCGTGTATTCCACCGCCAACGTCAACAATTACGTGACGCAATTGAAGGCCGCCTTTCCCGACGACTACATGATGGTGGTGGTGACCGCCAATCAGTTGACGCCCAACAACGTGCCCAGCGTGATCACCGCGCGCAGTCTCGCCAGCGGCATCGGCCAGAACAGCATCACTGGTTCGGGCGTGCCCAATATCTGCCGTTACAACCTGGGAGGCTTCGGCGTATTTACGCCGACTTACTCGGTGCTCGATCACGAAGTGGGCCACAACTGGGGCGTGCAAATCGCCAATCAGCAGATGGGCGTGGGACATTGGTATTCCTATGCCACCGTCAA
>CAZCKI010000686.1:0-1550 GCA_964498815.1 uncultured Burkholderiales bacterium | reverse complement strand
TGGAAAGATTATTCGCGCGCGCGTATTGCACTAATGCTTCATCGACTTGGGTGCCGGGCAGGGTGGCGGTTCGCGCCCCCAGGTCCTGCGCCAGCTTCAGTACGCCGAGGATGCGGGTGCGTTCGGCCTCGGGCAGTCGTTGCAGGCCGGGCGTTTCCACGTACACCGCGTGCCAGGGCGCGGCCAGGCTGTCCGCCAGGCGCGCGCAGGCGCGCACCACACGCTCGCCGCCTTCGCGCGGACTCACGCAAGCGAGCAGCGCGTCGCGCGTGGCCCAGACGCGATCGATCGCCTTGGCCTCGCGATAGTCCCTGACGTCGGCATCGACGTGGTCCGCCGTGCGTCGCAGCGCCAATTCACGCAGCGCGATCAGGTTACCCTTGCGGAAAAAATTCTTGGCCGCGCGTGCCGCTTGCTCAGGCAGATAGACCTTGCCTTCGCCCAGGCGCTTCAGCAGTTCCTCCGGCGGCAGGTCGACCAGCACGATTTCGTCGGCTTCGTCGAATACCCGGTCGGGGATGGTCTCCCAGACGCGCACGCCGGTGATGCCGCCGACCACGTCGTTGAGACTTTCCAGGTGCTGGATATTGAGCGTGGCATGCACGTCGATCCCCGCCTGCAGCAGTTCCTCGACATCCTGCCAGCGCTTGTCGTGGCGCGAGCCGGGCGCATTGGAATGGGCCAATTCGTCGATCAACAGCAGCGCCGGCTTTCTTGCCAACGCGGCGTCGAGATCGAATTCCTGGTAACGCCTGCCTTCGAAGGCGATGTCTTTTTGCGGCAGTACGTCGAGCCCGGCCACCAGCGCCTCGGTCTCTGCGCGACCGTGGGTGACGATCACGCCGGCCAGCACATTGACGCCGTCCTGTTTTGCCGCGCGCGCGGCGGACAGCATCGCGAAAGTCTTACCGACACCGGCATTGGCGCCGACAAAAATCTTGAGCCGCCCGCGGCGGCTCCTGGCTTCTTCCTCGTGGAGGCGGGCCAGCAGCCGGTCCGGGTCCGGCCGCACGGGTTCGTTCATGGCAGCGTAGTCAATGCTTTATCTGGTCCAGCGACAGGTTCACTTGTAGCACATTCACGCGCGCGTCTCCGAATACGCCGAGCCATTTGTCCTCGGTATGGATACGGATGAGATCGCGCACCTGCGCCTCGGTGAGGCCGCGCACCTTGGCGATGCGCGCCACCTGGTAGTCGGCTGCCGCCACGCTGATGTCGGCATCCAGACCACTGCCCGATGCGGTAATGAGGTCGATCGGAACTGCCTTGCTCGCTACGACGCCGGCTTCCTGCGCAGCTTTTGCCAGCGCGTCGACGCGCGCTTTGGCGGCATCGCCCAGCGCCGGGTTCAGCGGACCGAGGTTGGAGCCGCTGGAGTTGGCGGCGTTGTATGGATACGGACTGGTCGCAGACAGCCGTCCCCACAGGTACTTGGCGGAGGTGAAGTTCTGGCCGATCAATTCCGAGCCGATCACCTTGCCGTCCTTCACGATCAGGCTGCCGTTGGCCTTGGCCGGCATGGCCAGTTGGGCGAGGCCGGTTGTGAGCAT
>CAZCKI010000685.1:0-1564 GCA_964498815.1 uncultured Burkholderiales bacterium | reverse complement strand
GACGAGGCCTCGGCCGGGGCGATCACATAATAGGCGGGAATCGACAACTGGGTGCGCGGCAGCGTGATGTCGACCAGGGTCGCGCCCAGCTTTTCGAATTCGCGCAACGCCGCCTGGACGGCTGCCGCGACGTCCCCGGCGAGGCCTTCGCCGAAAAACTCCCTGGGAACGCCGATCCTGAGTCCGTCTGCCGGGGGTAGCGCACTATAGTCGTCGGCGGCGCGGTCGATGCTGGTGCTGTCGCGCTCGTCGAAGCCGGCCATGGCGGCGAGCAGCAGCGCGCAATCGGCGGCGCTTTGCGCCATCGGACCGCCCTGGTCCAGGGAAGAGGCGAACGCCACCATGCCGTAGCGCGATACGCGCCCATAGGTCGGCTTGATCGCGGTGACGCCGCACATGGCGGCCGGCTGGCGCAGCGATCCCCCGGTGTCCGTACCCGTGGCGGCGGGGCTGAGCCCGGCCGCGACCACCGCCGCCGACGCCCCCGAAGAGCCACCGGGGACGCGCTCCCGGTCCCAGGGGTTGCGTACCGGCCCAAACGCGGAGTTTTCATTGGAAGAGCCCATGGCAAATTCGTCGCAGTTGAGCTTGCCGAGGCACACCATGCCGGCCGCGCGCAGCTTTTCCACTACGGCGGCATCGAACGGCGAGGTGTAGTGGGCCAGCATTTTCGAGCCCGCCGTCGAGCGCCAGCCTCGCGTGACAAATATGTCCTTGTGCGCCACTGGAATGCCCAACAAGGGTGTGGTTTCGCCGCTCGCCAGGCGCCGGTCGGCCTCCGCGGCCTGGGCCAGCGTCAGGGGTTCGTCGATGTGCAGGAAGGCGTTCAAATCGGAACTGGCGGCGATCCGGGAAAGGTACGCACGCGCCAATTCGACCGCGGACACCTGATGGGCATCCAGCGACTTGCGCAACTCAGCCAGTGAGGGTTGCCCCCCAGCCCCCAGCCCCAAGTCCCCAGCCCCTCTCATTCCAGCACCTTCGGTACCAGAAACAGGCCGTTTTCGGCCTGTGGCGCCTGGGCCAGGTTGGCCTCGCGCCGGTCGGTTTCGCGGACCACATCCTCACGCAGCCGCAGCGGCAGTTCCTCGATCGCCGCTAGCGGGTGGGAGAGCGGCACGATGCCGGTGGTATCGACCGCCTGCAACTGCTCGATCAGGTCGAAAATGCCCGCCAGTTCCGGTCCGAGCCGCTCCAAATCGGCTGTCGAGACCTCGATTCGCGAAAGGTGGGCGATACGGCGCAGTTGCTCGGGGGTCAGATGCATGGGAGGGTCACGAATGCGCCGGAGAATGCTTGCTTGGCGGCTCTGTGAAATCGGTCACGATTTCGCCACCATTTCGGAGTCATTTCCTGCTATTTCTCTGACGGCTAGGGTATCATAGGTCGCTCGCAAAAGCGGTTGCATGGCTGCAACACGAACGCAGCCAAAGGCAGTGGTTTTGCGGTTGAAATGACCAATTCAAAAATTCGGACTCGCGTTTGATGATGGCGACGGCGCCGCCCTAGTCGAACGTTTGGAAAGGCAACATGTTTTTCTCGAAGTTTCTCTCCACCGATCTCG
>CAZCKI010000684.1:0-1564 GCA_964498815.1 uncultured Burkholderiales bacterium | reverse complement strand
GGTGGTCGTTGATTTCGGCATAGGTCAAAAAGCCGCGATCCTTGCCTAGCGTGATGAGACTCTTCAGGCGCGTCTTTTGCGCCTCGACATCGATCACCTTGCCGCCTTCGTGCTTCCCCGATTTGAAATTGGGTGCCGGAAAGTCTTCGCCGTTACCTGGGCCTTTGGGTTTGCGTGCCATGTTCTGGGAGTCCATTGCCGCGAGCGCGGCTCAAAAGTACTGCGAATTCAATGAGGTATGGTCCTGCCGGCGGACGCTCAATTGTCCTGCCGGGGAACCTTTAATTATAACAGGGTGCTCAAATTTATGAAAGCGTTTCAGGCACTTAGGTGCTTGGCGGGTCAGCCTAGGCCTTTCTCGCGGGCAAGGCGGCCGACTTCGGTTTGTTGCTGCAGTTTGCTGACGCTCGCCTGGATTCGCGACAGCGCCGCCTGGAAGTCCGATAGCAAATCCAATCGTGCCGTGTCGATTCCGTCGAATCGGCTTTGGTATGAGACTGCGCGGTCCAGCACTGGTTCATCCGGCGATTCGCGAAAAGACTCGACCACTTGCGCCAGCGAGACTTCAAAGTCGTGATCGCGGATAAACGAAGCCACCCTGCCGGCTGCTCCCAGCTCTGCCGAGTCGTCATCGGTCGCCGTCAGGTCGTAGCCGGCCGCCAGGTGGGGCTGGGTCAACATCAGGGCGATCAACTGTACTTCCAGACCCTCCGGCCCGGTCTTGATTCTCGGCGCCGGTGCGCCGCGTGCGGGTCCCTTACGTTTGCGCCAGCCGCCTTCGCTGTTCTGGGTCCAATCGGAGCGGCTTTCTCCCGTGGCGGCTTCCATTGGTTTTGGCGTCGGCTCAGCCGTGGCCAGCGGCACCACGCTCTGCACTTCCAGGACGCTTAACCCCACCTGTTCGGCCAGTTGGCGACGCAACATCATCGCGAGCCCCGGAGCTTGCTGCGGGACCTGCAGGATCAGGGGTTTGGCCAATGCGAGCAGGCGCGAACGGCCTTCCGCCGAGGTCAGGTCCACCTGCCCCGATAGCGATTCCAGCAAGTAGCTGGACAGCGGCTTGGCCGATTTGATGGCATCGAGAAAAGCGTCCTTGCCGAGGCGGCGCACGAAGGTATCGGGGTCGTCCTCGGCCGGCAGAAACAAGAAGCGGATGTCCTTGCCGTCCATCACCACCGGCAGCGATTGTTCCAGCGCCCGCCATGCGGCCTTGCGGCCGGCATTGTCGCCATCGAAGCAGAACACCAGGTTATCGGCCATGCGCAGGAGCTTTTGCACGTGCGTGGGTGTGGTGGCCGTGCCCAGAGTGGCGACGGCGTTCTCGATACCGTTTTGCGCCAGCGCCACCACGTCCATATAGCCTTCCACCACGATCGCGGTTTGCAGGTCGCGAATGGCGCGGCGGGCGTGAAACAGGCCGTAGAGTTCGCGGCCTTTTTCGAACAACGGCGTTTCCGGCGAATTCAGGTATTTCGGCTCGCCCGCGCCGATCACGCGGCCGCCGAAGCCGATCACGTTGCCGCGCGCATCGTGGATCGGAAACATGACGCGGTCGCGAAAGCGG
>CAZCKI010000683.1:0-1564 GCA_964498815.1 uncultured Burkholderiales bacterium | reverse complement strand
CGGCGTCGGCTATTTATACGGCGCCTGGTACGTGGTCGGTTACTGCCACACCCGCCGCGACCTGCGCTCGTTCCGGCTCGATCGCGTCGGCGCCGCCGTGGCGCTGCCCAGAACTTTCGCCATGCCGAAAGCCTTCGATGTCCTGAAATATCTTCGCGAAACCATCGCCGCCATCCGCCGCAGCCACGCCATCGTGGTGCGCATCGACGGCGAGTTGGCCGACGTGCGCCGCGCCATACCGGTGAGCCTGGGCAAGCTCACGGCGGAGACCAGGGGAATCCGGCTCGATGCGCAGGCCGACGACCTCGACTGGTTCGCGCGCGAACTCGCGCGCCTGCGCTTCGATTTCGAAATCGTCAAACCGGCTGCGCTGCGGACGGCACTGCTGCAGCATGTGCGCCAGTTATCGCTGGCACACGGCAGCCAACCGAAAGTGTTGCCGTGAATGTGAAGCAACTGCAGGCGCATTGCCGCAGCCTGCCGGGCGCCACGGAGCGCCTGCTGCCCGATCCCTACAACATCCTCGTCTATGAAATCCACGACCAGACCTTCGCCTACTTCAAGACCAGCGAGCCGGAGCGCTGGCGCTTCAGCCTGCGTGTCTCGCCGGAACGATTCGTCGAACTGACCGACCAGCCGGGGGTAAAGCCGGCTCGCTGGCGCGGGCGCTATCACTGGATCACCATCGTCACCGTAGCAGACTTCCCCGCTGATTACCTGCGCGAACTGGCGCTGGCTTCGCACCGGCGCGCCTGCGAAAAGTTGCCCCTCAGAAGGCGGCCACCGCTACCCGCCGCAAAAGACTAGCAGCCGGCGTCACGGACCGAGCGCTATTCGCCGACCTTTCGCATCATGTCGGCGACGGCGCCGTCGACGCCGTGCGTGGCGAGCTCCTCGCTCGCCTCGGCAAGCCACAGCAGGCGCATATCGACCTGTACGGGTCTGCTTGTGATGTGGGGGGCGGCATGCGCGGTGACATCGGATGCCCTGCGCTAGCGCCGCAGACACACTATGTCCGCACCTTTTGCCAAGATGACGATAATTCACGGCGCCATCCTGCCCGCTTCGTCATCGCACAGGGTGCATTCGTCGCATTTGCCTGTACTTTCGCCGCGCGCGTAGCGAAGATGGGGCCCATCCATATAGAGCGGGAGACACCATGAACCGGAACCCATGGCGGGACCTTGGCCCCAGCCTGCTGCTGGCGGTGGGCATCCTGGCGGCCACCCTGGCCGGCGTCCACGCCCGGCTCGCCGGGCCTGTCACGCTGGCGTTGGCTGTCGCCGCCGCGGATGCACTCTATTACCGGTTGCGCGGCAGGGCCTTCCGCCCTTCGCGCGCGGGGCTGCTGCTGGCCGGGGTCATCGCGATGATCGGTGCCATCGTTACGCTTCTCGATGCCGGCTCCCCTCCCACCTTGATCCCCACGCTCGGCATGGCCGCCTGGGTGACGCTGCCGCTGCGCCGGCGCGGAGTTGCCTGCCGGTGCGACCCCACTGCCCTCGCCAAGGAACAGACATGTTTGCCTTCCTGATGGGTCTCCCCACCGTTTCTCCCGGCGACC
>CAZCKI010000682.1:0-1588 GCA_964498815.1 uncultured Burkholderiales bacterium | reverse complement strand
GCACGTAATCGGCGCCGACCCGCTTGGCGAACTCGGTGAGGTGCACCGCTTCCTTGGTGGAATTGCCGCCGGCTCCGGCGATGATGGGGATGCGCCCGCCGGCGTATTCGACGGAGGCTTGCAGGATCGAGCGATGCTCGTCGAAATCGACGGTGGGGCTTTCGCCGGTGGTGCCGACGACGACAATGCCATCGGTGCCTTCGGCGACGTGCCAGTCGATCAGCGACTTGAGGCGCGCAAAATCCAGCGCGCCGTCGGCCAGCATCGGCGTGACGATTGCAACCAGGCTACCGGTCAACATGGGAGACGGATTCAAAGGAAGTAAGCAGCAGAATTCGCAGAATCGCGTATTTTAACCTAGTAACTATCAAATTCACCCCGTTTGCTCCCGCCCGGCTTACCCCCGTCTGGCTGTCGCCTGTGCCACAGCTTGTGCCACCAGCCGCTGCACCATGGCCGGTTTGGGCGTTTCGACGTACAAATCCTCATAGGCGAGCACCTTCAACACCCCATCCGCCACCTCCAGCAACTCGCCGGGAGCCAGCAGAAAGTCCGGGTTGGAGGGCTTGCCGTAGCGTTCGTTCCCTTGGGCAAAGGTTTCGTAAAGCAACAGGCCGCCGGGGGCGACGGCTTGCAGCAGGGCGGGAAACAGCGGGCGGTGCAGGTAGTTGGTAACCACCACGGCGGCGTATTGCTGCCCGGCGAAGGGCCAGACCGCACCGGGGGCTTCGAGATCGGCGCAGACGAAATTGATGTTTTGGGTGGGGGTTTGCCAGCTTGAAGCGTCACGGTCCACGGCATCGACCGGGTGGCCGCGGTTAGCGAAAAAACGGGCGTGGCGGCCGGTGCCGCAGGCGACGTCCAGCACCCGGCCATTGGCGGGGATAAGCGTAGCGAAGCGGGTTACCCAGGGGGAGGGTTCGGTTATTTGGGTGTGTTGGGGTGGGGATTTCATGGTGTTCATATTAAAGCTTGGGCATGACTCGCGTTTGCGCTTGAGATAAAGGCAAAAAAGAAGCCGTCGTTCCCGCGAAGGCGGGAACCTAGTGTCGTTTGCTTCCTATTGCGACAAACGACACTGGGTCCCCGCCTTCGCGGGGACGACGTTCTCTATTTTTACGCTTTTCCTTTTGTTACCACCCGGCACGGCATAGACCTATCTCAAAATCGACCGCGCGGGATCAAGTGGGCCGCGAGGAGCGGAGGTGTGCGAATGCACATTGAGCACCGGAGCGGCGCAATTGACCCGCTCGGCCGATTTGGAGATAGGTCTTATAATCCGGCGATGAAAATTTGGGATATCTCTCAGACATTACGCCCCGGCATCCCCGTCTGGCCCGGGGACACCGAGTTTAGCGAGCAGCGCACCTGGCAGTTGGACGAACAATGCCCGGTGAATGTTTCCCGCTTTACGCTTTCCACCCACACCGGCACCCACGCGGATGCGCCCATGCATTACGACGCGGCGGGGCGCACCATCGGTGCAGTGGAGTTAACGCCTTATCTGGGCCGCTGCCGGGTGATTGACCTGAGCGCACACGACGGCCCTCCGAACGCCGAAGTGCTGCCTGCGGAACTGGCTGCCTAC
>CAZCKI010000681.1:0-1597 GCA_964498815.1 uncultured Burkholderiales bacterium | reverse complement strand
TCGACGAACTTGTTGACCACGCCCTTCTTGCGCAGCATCTGCGTGACGGTGAGCACGAGGTCGGTGGCAGTGGCGCCTTCCTTCAGCTTGCCGGTGAGCTTGAAGCCAATAACTTCAGGAATCACCATAGGCTGCGGCTGGCCGAGCATGGCGGCCTCGGCTTCAATACCGCCAACGCCCCAGCCCAGCACCGAGAGGCCGTTCACCATGGTGGTGTGGCTGTCGGTGCCGACCAGCGTGTCGGGATAGAGTACCGTCTCCTTGCCAATCTTCTGCTGGAAGACGACCTGCGAGAGATACTCGAGATTCACCTGATGGCAGATGCCGGTGCCGGGCGGCACCACGCGGAAATTGTCGAACGCCATCTGGCCCCAGCGCAGGAACTGGTAGCGCTCGAGGTTGCGCTCGTATTCGAGCTTCACGTTGGCGCCGAACGCCGACTTGTTGCCGAAATTGTCGACGATGACGGAATGATCGATCACCAGGTCGACCGGCACGAGCGGATTGATCTTCTTGGCATCGCCGCCCAGCTTGCCCATGGCGTCGCGGATGGCGGCGAGCTCGACCACGGCCGGCACGCCGGTGTAGTCCTGCATCAGAACGCGCGCGCAGCGGAAGTTGATTTCCTTGGTCGATTTGCCGCTGTTCTTCAGCCAGTCGGCGAAGGCGGCGATGTCGGCTTTCTTGACCGTCGTGCCATCCTCATGCCGAACCAGGTTTTCCAGCAGCACTTTCAGCGAAAATGGCAGGCGGGAGAGATCGCCGATCTCCTTCTCGACCGCAGCCAGGCTGTAATAAGTGTAGCTCTTGCCACCGACCTTGAGCGTCTTGCGAGCCTTGAAACTATTGGGGTGAGCGGCGGCCATGGCGGTACTCCTTGCGGGCGGTTCTGCGCGATTTCGGTGGCAAAATAGGGGTCCGCGCCGATACAGGCAATCGGCGGATGCAGGCCGTTCGGCGGTATGCCAGATTGCTCTGATGCGACACGGAATAAGGCGGAGTCTGGGGGCTTTCCTGGCACTCCTGACGATGGCGGGCGGAGCCGCAGCGCAGATCCAGGGCGGCGCCGATTGGGATTCCAGCAAGCAGCAATTCGGCAGCGGCGCCGGCGGCATCGGCGCGCCGTCTGCTGCACGCGACGCCAATCTGGAGCAGCTCAACAAGATCCTCTCGGTGTCCCAGCTCACGCCGTCCAACCGTTCGTTCTATCTCAGCATCCGGGCGTTCGTGCTGAGCCGCGCCGGCCGCGAGGCCGACAGCCAGAAAGACATCAACGAGATGAGCAAGGTGTTGCCCAGCACCTGGCAGATCGTGCTGTGGACCACCATGCCGGGCCTCGCGGGCGGCGGCGACCGGGCGGCCGCGCTGCGCGCCCTGGGATACGGCCTGCAGCGCAAGCCCAACGACCCGTGGCTGCTCGTGGCGCAGGCCCAGGTCCATATGCAGATTGCCGACTACACCAAGGCCGTGGGCATCCTCGACACCGCCATAGCGAGCGCCAAGGGACCGGTCGAGCGGCGCATCGCCGTGCACAATCGAGGACAGGCCTACTTCAATCTCGGAAAATTCCAGCAATCGTCCGATGATTTCGATGCGG
>CAZCKI010000680.1:0-1600 GCA_964498815.1 uncultured Burkholderiales bacterium | reverse complement strand
GCTCCAGCGATTCCTCGGGGATGCCGATCTTAGCCGCCACGTCCTGAATCTTGTGCATTTTTGCCGCTTGGGCAATTTCGATGTCGCTCTGCATGGTTCTCTCCCGGAATACGTCTGACAAAGTGTGGAACGCAGTATGAAACTTGGCATCGCTGCCTCACCTTGATAAGCGTCAAGTAGAATTGATGGTTGACTTACATCAATCGATTTCCATGAGTGAAAACACCCCGTCAGAAATACGTTCCCACCCCGCCGTGAAGCGAGTGGCAGATGCCCTTGCTGCCGCCGGCGCCTTCACAGACATCATCGTCATGTCCGAGGCTACCCACACCGCCCAGGCGGCCGCCGATGCCCTCGGTTGCCAGCTTGCGGAGATCGCCAAGTCGATTGTCTTTCGCGCCGCCGACGGGCGCGCGGTGCTGGTCATCGCCAGCGGCGCCAACCGCGTCGATGAAAAGAAGGTCAAGACCCTAATTGGACAAAGCATCGGCAAAGCGGATGCCGATTTCGTGCGCGCGCAGACCGGCTTCGTGATCGGTGGTGTGTCGCCGCTGGCACACACCGTTCCTCCCATCGCCCTGATCGACGAGGACCTGTTCCGGTTCGAAGCGATCTACCCCGCCGCCGGCCACCCCAACACCATGTTCCGCATCGTCCCGCAGTTGCTGGCGAATATCACCGGGGCAACACCCGCCGACGTGGCGCAACGCAAATAACCTCTGGAAGGAAAGCCATGCACCCGCACGAACAATTGGTCCGCAATTTCTACGCAGCCTTCGCCCGGCGGGATGCAGCCGCGATGGCCGCCTGCTATCACCCCGACATCGTCTTCTCCGACCCGGCGTTTCCCTTGCTGAAAGGCCCGGAGGCCGGCGGCATGTGGGAGATGCTGTGCCATCGCGGCAAGGACCTGCAGATCACGCTGGTGTCCGCATCGGCCGATGCCGAAGGCGGCAAGGCCCACTGGGATGCGGTCTACACGTTCTCGCAGACCGGCCGCAAGGTGCATAACAAGATCGACGCGCTGTTCGCCTTTCGCGACGGCAAGATCGTGCGCCACATCGACCGCTTTTCGTTCTGGCGCTGGTCTTCGCAGGCGCTGGGGCCGTTAGGCTTGTTGCTGGGCTGGTCCTGGCCGATCAAGGCCATGGTGCGCAAGAAGGCGCGCGCGTCGCTGGATCAGTGGATGGAGCGCAAGGCGACGTCTTAAACTACCGTCATTCCGGCGAAGGCCGGAATCCAGTCCGTCCTTTAATTGCAAATTGGAATGGACTAGATCCCGGCCTTCGCCGGGATGACGCTGCATGTGTGCCAGCTCAAGCAGCTTTTTTCTTCAGAATCACTACATTCCCCGCCGCCGACAACACCACACCCACCGTGGTCAACCAGCCCCACGCAAATTTCTCGAAGAAAAACGACAACGTCAGCGCGATGATCGGCACCATCACGCCGATGTACGAGGCGGGCGCCGCGCCGATGCGCTGGATCAGGGTGATGTAGCAACCGAAAGTCACGATCGAACCGAGGATCGCCAGATATACCAGCGACCAAAGGTAGCCGTTGGAAGTGTCGAAGGTCAGCGACTGTCCCATCAACAGGC
>CAZCKI010000679.1:0-1605 GCA_964498815.1 uncultured Burkholderiales bacterium | reverse complement strand
ATCGATCGAGACGCATTGTTCCGGCGTGTCGATTGAGGGAGCGCATTGCAGGTTGGTGAACGACAAGGGCGAGTGGTTTATCAGCCAGACACCCGGGTCGGTCGTCATTCAGAAGGCGTGGGGCGATCTCGCCGTGAAGTGCACCAAGGAAGGCAAGGGCGAGGCAATCGGCTCGTTCCGCTCGGCGTCCAACATGGGCGTTTGGGGCAACATCATTCTTGGCGGTCTGATCGGATTCGCGGTGGACGCGGGTTCCGGTGCCGGTTTTGACTATCCGCCGAAAATGAACGTGGACCTCTGCGTCGTACCCCCCGCGGCAGCGCCAGCGAAAGCCGTTGACCCTGCAGCCACACCTGCTCAGCCGGCCACACCAGCAGCGGCCGCGGCCGCTCCGCCGCCGGCAAAGTAGGCTTCGACAATCGACACCGGCGGGCGGCAATCCGGAACGTGTTCCCGTCGCCGCCCCGGAAAATTCTCTTTATATCGCACATCACCATGAAAATCCGAAAGCTCGCCATAGTCGCAACAGTGTTCGTCATCGTGATCGCCGGCGCCTACGCCGGCACCACCTTTTATCTCGCTCGCCAGACCGAGGCCGCGCTGACCGGGTTCCCGACGAAGATGACCGAGCGGGCGCAGATCCTGAAGGTGACCGCCAACGATTACCATCGCGGCTTTCTGACCTCCACCCACGACGTGACGGTGGAACTGGCCGACATGCCGCTACCCGCCGGCATGAAGTCGCCCAGCGTGACCTTGCACAGCGTGATTTCGCACGGCCCGTTTCCCGATTTCGGCGCGCCGGGGATGGCGCGCATCGAGCAGACGCTGGTGTTCGACGAGGCCACCAACAAGATCATCGCCAAGGCCTTCGGTGGCGCCTCACCCCTCACGCTGGTGACGACTGTGGGTCTGGCAGGCGATGGCACCACCGTGCTGACCGGCGCCCCGCTCAATTACAAGGCGGGCGAAGATAGCGTGGTGTGGCAGGGGCTCTCGGGCACCCTGCAGTTCACCAAGGACCTGGCGAGCTACGACGTGGAAGTCAACGCTCCCGGCCTCGCCATGACCTGTTCGCCAGGCTGCACCGCCAATATGAAGGCGTTTTCGTTCAAGAGCCATTCGGTGAAAATGCCGAACATGGAAATCATGTCGCTGGGTACCGCCGAATTCCGCCTCGCCGAAGCCTCGGTGATGAAGGACGGCAAGCCCGCATTCGCGCTGAAGGGCGCCACCGCGAGTTCGGATGCCTCGAGCAAGGACGGCGAATTCCTGGACTTTGTCGGCCGCTTCGCTGTCGCCGAAATCACCGTGGGCGATTTCGCCGCCACCAAGGCTGCCTACGATTTCTCGGCCAAGCACTGGCACGCGCCGAGCTTCGAGAAGCTGATGAAAGCCATGCAGGAAGCGCAAAAGACCGCCATCGCCACCGCCGGCAAAGGCAAACCCGATCCGGCAGCCGGCGCCGCGGCGGCCGCGCAGATGATGCAGGTCTTCGCCACCAACGGGCTTGCCTTCCTGCAAAAAGACCCGGTGATCAGCATCGACCGCATCGGTTTCTCCACCAAGGATGGCGACGTGCAACTGAACGTGACCGCACACTTT
>CAZCKI010000678.1:0-1605 GCA_964498815.1 uncultured Burkholderiales bacterium | reverse complement strand
AGGTCGTAGGTTCGACTCCTATTTCCGGCACCAAAGATTTTGCCTATGCCGCGCGCTTGCGCGGCATCGTCGTTTTTGGGCGGTGGCGCGCTAGAATCGCGGCATGAAACGCCTCCATCGACCGCAGCTGCTGCGCCCGGCCGGCTTCACACTTCTGGAAATGATGGTGGTGCTGGCCTTGATCGCGATGGTGGCAGGTATCGCCTTGCCCAATTTCATGCGAACGCTGGAATCGTATTCGACCCAATTGCAGTGGAATGCGCTTGGCGCGGAAATCGACGGCCTGCCGTTTCGCGCGTTTTCCGAGAGCCGCGAAATCCAGCTGACCGAGGCGAATGCGCCGCAGCTTTTGAAGAGCTTGCCGGAAGGTTGGAAAGTGTCGGTAGCCGGCGCCATCCGCTATCGCGACAACGGCTGGTGCGAGGGTGGCAAGCTGCGCCTGATGGCCGATAACGGCGAAACGCGCGAAATGCTGTTGCTTGCGCCGGCCTGCAGTACCAGCTCATGAAGGCGGTCGCAAAAGGCTTTTCCTTGTTGGAAGCGATCGTCGCCATGGTGTTGATCGCCACCGCGGGGCTTGCCCTGTTTGCTTGGATCAACGGGAGTTTCCTGAGCCTCGAGCGCATCCAGTCCGCCAATGCGCGCGCGCTGGCGGAAACCAATGCGCTGCAGTTCATGCAGACGATTAACCCGATGAAGACGCCGATCGGCAAGACATCTTTGGGCAATCTGGCCGTGGAATGGAATTCGCGGCCGCTGACGCCGCCGCGCAGCAATCTAGGCAGCGGCGAGGGTCCGGGACCCTTCACGATGGCGCTGTACGAAATCGACGTGAGCATCGAGCAATTGCCGGACCTGCCGCGCGATACTTTCGTCATTCGCCAGATCGGCTTCGAGCGCGCGCCCTACCAGGCGGATCCGTTCGCCGAACCGGTTCCCGCCAAGCCGCCTGCGGCGAATGGGACAACCGGCAAGCTGCCGCCGGGAAAGGGCGCGCGCGACAAGTTAAAATAGCGCCCCGTGCCCGCATAGCTCAGGGGTAGAGCAACCGCCTTGTAAGCGGTAGGTCGTCAGTTCGAATCCGACTGTGGGCACCATCCTCGCGCGGCTTCGCCCTAACTCCGTCTGTACAGCGCTCCAACCGCCGCCCAAGGCCCTGAATAAATCGCCGCCGGCCGACAACTGCGCGAGACGGCCGCGCTGTAGAGCTGCTCGTTCCCGATCGGTTTGGTGCGGATGTGGCCGCTCGACAGCGGCGGCAAGTTGATCAAGCCGCACACCGGCAAAGTGGTGGACGCGCATATCGACCGGTTTCGCGCGGACCAGCCTGGTCGACGCCGTGCGCGAGGGTAATGTTCCGCAATGCAGGACGGGCGGGCGAAGGGGCGTGCCGTGCCTCGCTGCCGCGCGCGGTGGATAATAGCGTTTTGGCGGCCGCGGTCCGGAACAAACCGGGTGTCGGCGGGTTCTTACCATGGGCAATATCCGGTTGCGGTAACCGGTTGAAAGTGACAATCGCATGACATTCAGGATCGGCAGCTTCGAGTTCGGTATTCGTTCCATCATCGGCGGCATGTTGCTGCTGGCGGTGGTGGTGTGGTTCGG
>CAZCKI010000677.1:0-1616 GCA_964498815.1 uncultured Burkholderiales bacterium | reverse complement strand
TCGGCCGCTCTTTTTTTGCCCTGTTCTTGCTAAGCCTCGCGGTAGCGAGACGCGTTGAAAGATGGCCCGCGATTTTTGGGCCGTCTTTCAACGCGTTCCGACACCCCACCATCGGAACGCTTGATACACTCCGGATTCCGCCAACTCGCTGAGTTGGCGGTGTTTTTTCTAGAAAAGCTCGATTTGTTCCGGAGCATCGGGGGCGATTTTCTTCGCGTTCTTACCGAAGAACTCTCTAGTTAATCCGTATTGTTTGTCGGTCAGCATGAAAAAAGCCACATGGGCGCCGTCCGGCACCGAGGGCTTTAGTCGATCGATTTCGGCTTGCGCGGTGGCCATTGTCGGAAAATGTTTCAGGTAAACCGAGAGTTGATGTTGGATGAAATTATCCCTCAAAAGCTGCTTGCGAAATTGCGTGTATGCGCGAACTTCCTCTTTGGTGATTACAGGACAGTCAAATACGGCCAATACCCACATGACGCGCCACCCGTTGATCGCCATCAGCCACTAGGCAATGTGAGTTGCCCTTTGTTGCTTTCCAAGATTCGGACGTAACTCGCAATCGACTCTCTGACGGCAGGAAGTAGGCGATAGCTGTGTTTGCCCAGAGTGACCTCGCATTCGACAAAAGACACGACCTCCTTCTTGCTGGAACTGCTCAATTCGGAGGTGCAGTCGATCTGTTGAATATGGCGCTCCACGGTAAATCTAAAGGGCTCCATGAAATCGTCCGCCAGATTAAACGGATTTTCGAGACTGCGATGCCCTAAGCCCAATTCGCAACTTAAACCTGATGCCACAAGCTCGCGCGCGATGAGACTTCGCAGCACGGCATAGCCATAGTTCAGCCGCGAATTTACGCCGTCAGTCGCACCTTCCTTTTCGCGCTTGAATTTCTCGAATAGGCATTGCCAATAGTGACGCGCAGCCTGGCCTTCCCGATGAGTACGGTCGCCTGGTTCGACCTCGTCGATCATGCGCTCTAGGCGAAGAGCACCTTTCAAATCGAGCGCTCGAAGGTTTGCGGCTTCCGTCGCAATGCGTGCCTTCACGAGGGCTTGCCAAAGAGCGGCCGGGATTGGTGTATCAAGATGCTTTATCTGTTTACGCAGCCTCGATGGAGCCATGCGGTTGGCAGCCGTCGGCAAGATCATCGCCGAGGGCATGTGCGTCTCATCGGTAATCATTACACTCGCGCCGGCGCCGCTCAACGCGCGCAGGGCGCTTACCGTGATCGCAATCGTGTGATGATGAAGCAACAGTACCCCGATGTCGGGCGGAGCGATGTATGCATCCTCCAAGCCACTTCGTCGAATTCGCAAGCGCCCGATATCGATACTAATTTCGGCGGGATTCTCGATAAGCAGGATACGATCCGCAGCCAAGTCATTGCCTTTCCAGCAATGCGAGTGCCTTGGCGCCAAAGCTCCCGCCACCAGACTCAGAACCCAGTTCGATCCATGATCTCGCTTCAGTTACTTCCGCTACGCGTACGGTGGCGTTTGCAAGAAGTTGGTGAATCACGTACTTCTTGCCAGTCTTCGGATCTCGCAGAGTATCGCCTCTATAGAAACGTCTTTCCCCATCTCTTGAGAGCAACGACCGACGGTTGGCGG
>CAZCKI010000676.1:0-1616 GCA_964498815.1 uncultured Burkholderiales bacterium | reverse complement strand
CGCATCGGCATTCCCATCGATCAACGCCCCGAAGATCGCCACGCGGTCACGCGGAAACTGGGGGCGTTCAAGACTTCAATGTTGCAGGACGTGGAGAACGGTCGGGCGGTGGAACTGGATGCGCTGGTCTCCGTGGTGAAGGAATTGGGCGGAATCACCGGCGTGGCCACGCCGAACACCGATGCCTTATTGGGACTGGCGCGGGTGCAGGCACGGGTACGGGGGCTCTACCCTTGAAGGGCTGCGCACTCGGCACGCATCAAGGTTCGACCACCACCAATCCCGCCGGGGCCATGCCGGCGCCGTTGACGATGGTCGGCTGGCCGATGCTGACCGTGTTCATCAGCCACAGCGCCAACGCACCGTCGGCGCTCTTCCACACGATGTCCATTGCGCCGTCGCCATTGAAATCGCCGGCGGCGTAGAAGGTCCACGTCGGATCGATGGCAGGCAGGTCAATGTCCTGCTGGACGATGGCGCCATTCATCAGCCACACCTTCACCCGTCCACCGGAGTCCTTGAAGAGGATGTCGCCCTTGCCGTCACCATTCATGTCGCCGAGGCGCATAATCATGTAGCCCGCCGGCACTTGGCCGATCGACTGGTTCGCCCAGTTGCGCCCTGTAGCGCCGATCAGGGCACGGAGTTCGTTGGTCGGGCTCTGCCAAATCAGGTCAGCCTTGCCGTCGCCATCGATATCGGTGGCGCCGATGAGGTTCCAGCTCAATGGCGCGCCGCCTCGGCGTTTGACTTCGTTCACCGCGATCGTGGCGGCATCGGTCGATGCGCCGGCCGGATCGTATGGCTTGCCATCGCCCATGTACCAGGCGAACACCACACCGGAATCATCGGTGCCCGGCTTGGTGTAACGCCAGAGAATATCGGCTTTGCCGTCGCCATCCAGGTCCACGACCGCTTCGACCATCCAGTCAAGCAAAGCCTTTCGCAGGATGACGCCGTCCGCCGGCGGCAGCTCGAGGTCGACACGGACATTGGCGCCGGCGTCGCGCGAGATGAGGCCGGTTTTATTGCTGCGGCGGATGTCTCCCACGCCGAGCAGGTTCCATGCCGCACCGATATCGGCAGTGGGCGTGAAAATGAACCGGGACGTGGCCCCGTCGAAACGGCCGATCATGGAGGTAGTGGTCGTCGTAGTGTTGCCATCGGCCGTGACGGCGGAACTGCCGCGCAAGTAAATGCCGGCAAAGCCGGACCCATCGGCGTCGAACTCGTTGCGTACCGACAGCGGTGTGCCTTTGAGCGCAACCCGGCTGGTGTTGGAGGCGCCGCTGGCGAGCGTGTCCGATTGCGCGATGACCGTGCAACTGTAGACGGCGACCGGCAGCCCGGATAGCCTGATCGGGCCGTTGATGGCGCTGCCGCTGACACTGGCCTGGAACGTGTGACCGGCAAGCGTGGTGCAGTCGAGGCGCACACTGATAGCTGGCGTGCCGGTAGCCACCGGACTGTCGTAGCGGCAGCTGATATTGCTCACCGCGGGCGTGGTGCAAACGAGATTGGTGGGCACGGCGGGCGGCGCTGGCGCGTCCACGGCAACGCTGCGATCCACATCGACGGCGGCAGCATAGCTGGCATTGCCGGCCTGGCTGGCGCGG
>CAZCKI010000675.1:0-1620 GCA_964498815.1 uncultured Burkholderiales bacterium | reverse complement strand
ACCTCCGGCCTCTACGTCCCGAACGTAGCGCTCTACCAGGCTAAGCTACACCCCGCAATTCTTGGTCGGATTGCTGCCGGCTAGAAGCGCCGCTCGACCGCGAAAGCGCATAATTGTAGCAGAGCGTCCCGAAAAACGGAATCGCCAAATCCGGCCAGCGCGTTGCGGGCGAGGTCGGCTTCGCGGGTGGCGGCCTCGCGGGCGTAGTCCAGTGCGCCGGTGGCGCGGATCGCGGCCACCACCTGCGGCATTTGCTCGCGCCCGCCGGTTTCGATCGCGGCACGCACCAGGGCGCGCTGCGCCGGGTCGCCGTGCCGCAGGGCAAAAATCAGCGGCAGCGTGGGCTTGCCTTCGGCCAGATCGTCGCCGACGTTCTTGCCGGTCTCAGTCGCCTCGCCCGAGTAGTCGAGCACGTCGTCGATCAATTGAAAGGCGGTGCCGATATGCATGCCGTAGGCGGCCAGCGAGGTCTCGGCTTCCCTCCCCGCGTTTCCCAGTATCGCGCCGACCCGGCAGGCCGCTTCGAACAATTTTGCCGTCTTGTAGCGCACCACCTTGAGATAGCTTTCCTCGTCGATTTCGGCGTCGTGCACGTTCATGAGCTGAAGAACTTCGCCTTCGGAAATGACGTTGGTGGCGTCGGCCATCACGCCCATCACCCGGCTGGACCCTATCTCCACCATCATCTGGAAGGCACGCGAGTACAGAAAGTCGCCGACCAGCACCGAGGCCGCATTGCCGAACACCGCATTGGCGGTCTGGCGGCCGCGCCGCAGATCCGATTCGTCGACCACATCGTCGTGCAGCAGGGTGGCGGTATGGATGAATTCGATCACCGCGGCCATGGTGTGGATGGCGGGTTTGGGCGCGCCGGTGAGATTGCCGACGAAGGCCACCAGGGCCGGACGCAGGCGCTTGCCGCCGGCCTCAATGATGTACTGGGAGATGCCATTGATGAGCGCGACTTCGGAGGCGAGCCGCAGCCGGATCACGCTGTCGATCGCGGTGAAATCCTCGGCGATGACGGCGCGGATCAGTTCGAGCTTGACGGGCTGGCGGGGGTCGTTCATGCGCGGGTCATGGCCTGGGGGCTAAATCTCTGTTTCAACGGGTTTTTTGGCCCAAAGAGGGTTTGACCGGGGCGAAAAAGAATCGTATAATAGCCGGTTCATTCATCGCCTACCAAGTTTGACCCGTTTCCGGACGGGGAAGTCGCTGGCACCGGCGTTGTTTGCAATCCGAAATCATTCAGGAGTTTAACCATGTATGCGGTCATAAAAACCGGCGGGAAGCAGTACCGAGTCCAGGCCGGCGAAAAAATTAAAGTAGAACAGATACCGGCAGACGTGGGCTCGCAGGTCGTCCTCGATCAGGTGTTGATGGTGGGTACGGGTGAAACCGTCACTATCGGCAAACCGCTCGTGGCGGGTGCGCAAGTCTCGGCTACCGTTGTCTCCCAGGGACGTCACGACAAAGTGACGATTTTCAAGATGCGCCGTCGCAAGCATTATCAAAAGCACCAGGGCCATCGGCAGAATTTCACCGAGCTGCAAATCGGCGAAATTAAGGCCTAAGGAGATAAACCATGGCACATAAAAAAGCAGGCGGCAGTTCCCGTAA
>CAZCKI010000674.1:0-1624 GCA_964498815.1 uncultured Burkholderiales bacterium | reverse complement strand
GAGGCTAATCCATTTTATCGTCTTTGAGAAGCCCTATATGAACCTGGATCGAGTCGGCTCCGGACACGATGTGCCCAACGACGTCAACGTCGTTATCGAAATTCCCATGAACGGCGACCCCGTCAAATATGAACTGGACAAGGAAACCGGCGCTCTGTTCATCGACCGTTTCATGTCCACGCCGATGCATTACCCCTGCAACTACGGCTATGTCCCGCATACCCTGTCGGACGACGGCGACCCGGTCGACGTACTGGTGCTGACACCGTTTCCGTTGATCCCCGGCGTGGTGGTGCGCTGCCGCCCGGTCGGCATGCTCAGGATGACCGACGAGGCCGGCGGTGACGAAAAACTGCTGGCGGTGCCGATCGACAAGCTCACCTCGATTTACCGCCACGTACAGGGACCCGCGGATCTACCGGAGAACACCATCAACCAGATCCGCCACTTTTTCGAGCACTACAAAGACCTCGAGCCCGGCAAATGGGTCAAGGTGGATGGCTGGGTCGGCGCCGATGAGGCGAAACAGGCGATCATCGCGGGGATCGCCAAATTCAACGCGGCGAAGGACAAGCCGCGCTACTAGGGCCTGTTCAGATGATTTTCATGTGAACAGGCCTTAATCCGCGCGGCTTTTTCAGCGTAAGCGAAAGGCGCTTGCCGCGACCAAGCGGCATACAAGCCTTCCCCGTCGGAGTTGTCCATGTCCTTCCTGTTTCGCACTTTGCTGGTTCTGTTCGTTTCGGCCCTGAACCCCTCGTTCGCCGGCTGTCCCGGGTCGGTCAGTGGCGCGGGCACCACCACCGTGATCGAACTCTATACCTCGGAGGGCTGCGATAGCTGCCCACCCGCCGACAAATGGTTCTCCACGCTTGGCTATCGAAAAGACGGGGTGGTGCCGCTGGCGTTTCACGTCGACTACTGGGACTACATAGGCTGGAAGGACCGCTTCGCCCAGGCCGGCTTCGCCGAGCGCCAGCGCAGTACTGTTAGCCGCCACGGCGGCCGGACCGTATATACGCCGCAGGTGATGCTCGACGGGCACGATGCGCGCGGACTCTCCTTTGGCGCGGCCTTGCCGGATAAGGTGCGCGCGGTGGCGCAAAAGCTGGCGCGTGCCAGGTTGCAATTGCAATCGCTGGTTACCGGCGAAACGCTGGAAATATCGGTCCGGGCCGATGTACCGGACGCGATACTGCGCCGGGACTCGTCGCTATTCATCGCGGTGACGGAAGACAATTTGCTGAGCCGCGTCACCGCCGGCGAAAATCGCGGCGTGGAGCTGCGCCACGACCATGTGGTGCGAACCTTGATCGGCCCTGTTGCACTGCACACCGACGGCAATCTGGACATCCAGCGGCGTATTTCCCTGCCGCGCGACTGGAAGCGGGCGGATTTGCAGGTCGCGGCCTTTGTGCAGAGCGGGCAAAACGGGGAAATCCTGCAGGCCCTGGCCGCGCCAGCCTGCCCAACTTCGTAGATACTTTAATACCAGTTTCCCCTATAACCGTTCCCCCGCAAAAAGTAAATCACCCGGATAGGTTGATACGGAGGGGAATAATTTCGTATCATGCGCCAGCCCTATCTAACTCACACGCCGTGGCGCATCGCACCCTGCAGGAAC
>CAZCKI010000673.1:0-1646 GCA_964498815.1 uncultured Burkholderiales bacterium | reverse complement strand
GATGCCTGCGGCGCCGTCGCGGTCACCAAAATCAAGCGCAGCGAATTCAACATGGCCAAGGCCGTGCCCCTGGTCAGCGACGAAGTGACGATCACTCTTCCGGTCGAAGCGATCAAGCAGTAAAGCAACGCCAAAAAGAAAAACCGCGTTCCGAGTCCGGAACGCGGTTTTTTTTGCCCGATATCGGCCGGGAGACTAGGGCTTGAACACGCTGAATCCCACCGGGGCGGTGCCGGCATTGTTGACCACGGTCGGCGCGGCGTTGAAGGGGTTCATCAGCCAGACGGCCAGGGTGCCGTCCGCCTTCAGCCAGATCACGTCGTTGATCCCGTCTCCGTTCAGATCGACCGAGGCGTAGTACTGCCAGGTCGGATCGGAGGGAATGGCCGGGTAGGTCAGCGCCGTAAGCGACTGGTTGGTCGTCGTGCAGGCCGCGTTCGGGTCGTCTGCGTTGCCGGAGAAGGTCGGCAGATTGAGGAAGCGGCCATCGAGCGTAATCAAACGCACGTCGCCGCTGGTGGCGTTGCGAATCAGGATGTCGCCGCGGTGGTTGCCGGTGAAATCGGCGAGCTTCAGCGCCGTGTAGCCCGCCAGCACCGTGCCCGCCGTATAGTTTGCGCAGGTGCGCGAGCGGGTCGCCATCAGGATGCGGATCTGGTTGGCGGGGCTTACGTACACCATGTCCGCGGCGCGGTCGCCATTGAGATCCGCGGCCCCCAGCAGAGTCCACGACAGCGGCGCGCCACCGCGCTTGCGCACTTGCGTCACGGTGCTGCCGTTGGTGAACCAGATGTAGGACACCCCGGTGTCCGGGGAGTCGGCCACGTTGTAGCGGAACACCAGGTCGCCGAAGCCGTCGCCGTCGAGGTCGCCGACCGCCTGTACGTCCCAGGCGAGTTTTACGTTGCGAAGCAGGCGATCGTTGCCCGACTGGAAATCGGCCCAGACGCGCGCATCGCCGAACTCGCCTTGCGTGATGTTCTGGTAGACCAGGTCATTGATGCCGTTGCCGTCGATATCGGCGACCGCCAGTAGCCGGAAATTGGCGCCCGGGTCGGTGATCGGGATGAATGCCATCTGGTTGCTGGAGAAGCGCCCCACCAGCAGTTGCGCATCGGTCGAGCGCAGCAGGATGGTGCCGCCCGCCGCGACTGCAACGGTCCGGCTCACCGGCGCCGCCGCCGCGTTGTTGGTATCCCCGGGTTGATTGGCCACGACGGTGCAGTTGCCACCCGCATTCAGGTTGAGCACATTGCCTGCCACCGAACATACCGCCGGCGTCGTCACTGAGTAGATCACAGCCAGTCCGGATGTCGCCACACCGTTCAGGGTGAAGGCGCTGCCCACCGTACTGTTGGCCGGCAGCGTAAAGGTGATGGTCTGCGGCGCGTTGGTGACCGTAAGCGCATAGGCGCCCTGGCCGGTATTGCCGGTGTTGTCGAAGCCGACTACGGTAAAGTTGTAGGTGCCGGTCACCGTCGGCGTCCCGCTCAGGACACCGCCGAGGCTCAAGGTCATTCCCGGCGGCAAATTGCCGGCAATGATATTGAAAGCATACGGCGCCATGCCGCCGACCGACGCGATGGTCACGGCCGAATACGCCTTGTTTACCTGGCCGTTGGGAACGGTAGCCGGTGTAATCGCCA
>CAZCKI010000672.1:0-1651 GCA_964498815.1 uncultured Burkholderiales bacterium | reverse complement strand
TTCGGCGATTCCTTTGTCTACGTGCTGTTCGAGGACGGCACCGATCTCTACTGGGCGCGCTCGCGGGTGCTGGAATACCTGAACCAGGTGCAATCGCGTTTGCCGCAAAACGCCAAGCCTTCGCTGGGTCCGGATGCCACCGGGATAGGCTGGATCTACGAATACGCGCTGGTCGACCGCAGCGGCCGCCACGATCTCTCCGAATTGCGCGCCCTGCAGGATTGGTTTCTGAAGTACGAACTCAAGACTCTTCCCAACGTGGCCGAAGTGGCGACCGTCGGCGGCATGGTGCGGCAATACCAGGTGGTGCTCGACCCGAACCGCTTGCGGACATACAACATTTCGCACGCAAAGGTGATCACCGCCATCCAGAACGCCAACCAGGAGTCCGGCGGATCGGTGCTGGAACTGGGTGAAGCCGAATACATGGTGCGCTCCGGCGGCTATCTGAAAACACTGGACGATTTTCGCGCCATTCCCATCTTCACTTCCGATGCCGGCACGCCGGTGTTGTTGAAAGACGTCGCACGCATCCAGCTGGGACCCGAGATGCGGCGCGGCATTGCCGAACTGAACGGCGAAGGTGAAGTCGCCGGTGGCGTCATCGTCATGCGCACCGGCAAGAACGCGCTCGACACCATCGCCGCGGTGAAAGCCAAGCTGGAGGCATTGAAGCCTGGCCTGCCGGCGGGCGTGGAAATCGTGCCGACCTACGATCGGTCCGATCTCATCAAGCGCGCGGTCGACAACCTGCGAAACAAACTGGTCGAGGAATTCATCGTGGTGGCGCTGGTGTGCTTCGTATTCCTGTTTCACCTGCGCTCGGCGCTGGTCGCCATCGTTTCGCTGCCGCTCGGTGTGCTGGCGGCCTTCATCGTCATGCAGTACCAAGGCGTCAATGCCAACATCATGTCGCTCGGGGGTATCGCGATTGCCATCGGCGCCATGGTCGATGCGGCGGTGGTGATGATCGAAAACGCGCACAAGCACATCGAAGCCTGGCATCACCAACATCCCGGCGACACGCTGGCGGGTGACGCGCAGTGGACGGTGATCGCGGAAGCGGCTGCCGAAGTCGGACCGGCGCTGTTTTTCTGCCTGCTCATTATCACGCTGTCCTTTATTCCGGTCTTCACCCTGGAAGCGCAGGAGGGCCGCCTGTTTTCTCCACTCGCCTTCACCAAAAGCTACGCAATGGCCGCCGCCGCAGGGCTGTCGGTCACGCTGGTACCGGTGCTGATGGGTTACCTGATCCGCGGCAGGATTCCGGACGAACAGCAGAACCCGCTCAGCCGCTTCCTGATCCTGGTCTACCGTCCGCTATTGAACAAGGTGTTGGCGGCGCCAAAGATTACCTTGGCTATTGCGGTGGCGATCCTGCTGGCGACGGTCTACCCGTACTCGCACATCGGCGGCGAATTCCTGCCGCCCCTCGACGAAGGCGACCTGCTTTACATGCCCTCCGCCCTGCCCGGCCTATCCACCGGCAAGGCCGGCGAAATCCTGCAGCAGACCAACAAGCTCATCATGCAGGTGCCCGAAGTGGCGCGCGTGTTCGGCAAGATTGGCCGCGCCGAAACCGCCACCGACCCGGCGCCGCTGGAAATGATCGAGACCACCATCCAGTTCAAACCGCAGAATCAGTGGCGGC
>CAZCKI010000671.1:0-1656 GCA_964498815.1 uncultured Burkholderiales bacterium | reverse complement strand
GGTTCGCCGCCCTCCTTCGGAGGGTTCCCTGCGCTGCTCGGCGGCTCTCATGGGGACCCCATCCAGCCCACCAGAGTCGTCGCACTTGCAAATATTGCAAACCCCCATTCGCAAGTGTCGCTACCGCTCATTGCGTTTCCAGCAGCATCAAAAATTGGGCCCTGGCCCTAAACGGTGGCCACGCCGCGGCCTGCGCAGAGGTGACAGTGGTGAAACATCGACCGGGGTCCCCATGAGAGTCGCCGAGTAACGCAGGAACGACAGGGGCCGTCCGCGAGGACTGTCTGAGTGGCGAGCACCGCACGAAACCGTTTGTGCCGTTTCCGCTACGAGCCACGAGTTCCGCAGCGGCCTGTCGTTCCGAGTAACGCAGGGAACCGCCCGAAGGGGGGCGGCGAACCTGGGTCGCCTTTTCTTTGCTTACTTTCTTTTGGCGAAGCAAAAGAAAGTGAGTAGCCGCCGGGCTACCCCCGGCACCGCAGCAAAAGGACAGTGTCTGCCTTTTGCGAAAGCCACTGGATCCCGGCTTCCGCCGGGATGACAGGCGAAGCTAGACGTTGAACCGAAAGTGCATCACATCCCCATCCTTCACGATGTAATCCTTCCCCTCCAACCGCATCTTCCCCGCTTCCTTCGACTTCGCTTCCCCACCCAGCGTCACATACTCGTGAAACGCAATCACCTCCGCCCGGATAAACCCCTTTTCGAAGTCGGTGTGAATCACCCCCGCCGCCTGCGGTGCGGTCGAACCTTTGTGCACCGTCCAGGCGCGCACTTCTTTTTCGCCCGCGGTGAAATAGGTTTCCAAACCCAGCAAGGTGTAGGCCGCGCGGATCAGGCGATCCAGCCCCGGTTCCTTCATGCCGATGTCGTCGAGGAAAATCTTTTTGTCTTCATCCGACAGGTCGGCGATCTCGGCTTCAATCTTGGCGCAGATCGCCACCACCGGCGCTTTTTCAGCGTCAGCGTGCGCCTTCACTTTATCGAGCAGGGGATTATTTTCGAAGCCGCCTTCGATCACGTTAGCGACATACAGCACCGGTTTGGCGGTGATGAGGCTCAGTGGCTTGATCAGCGCCATCTGGTCCGCGTCGAGGCCCATGCTGCGGATCGAGTTGCCCTGGTTGAGGTGCTTCATCATCGGCTCCAACACCGCGACCAGCTTGATCGCCTCCTTGTCGCCGGCGCGGGAATTCTTCTGCGCTTTGTGCAGGGCCTTTTCCACCGAGGCCATGTCGGCGAGTGCCAGCTCGGTGTCGATGACGCCGATATCGGACAGGGGATCGACCTTGCCGGCGACGTGGATCACATTGGGATCGTCGAAGCAGCGCACCACGTGCGCAACCGCATCGGTCTCGCGTATCGTGGCGAGGAATTGGTTGCCGAGACCTTCGCCCTTGGACGCGCCCGCCACGAGGCCGGCGATATCGACGAACTCGACGATGGCCGGGATGATCTTGAGCGGCTTGGCGATATTGGCGAGCTGGCTCAATCGCGTATCGGGTACTTCCACCACGCCGATATTCGGCTCGATGGTGCAGAAAGGGTAGTTCTCCGCCGCGATGCCCGCCTTGGTGAGGGCATTGAACAGGGTGGATTTGCCTACGTTGGGTAGTCCTACGATGCCGCATTTCATTTTGATAGTTCCGTGGGGGT
>CAZCKI010000670.1:0-1658 GCA_964498815.1 uncultured Burkholderiales bacterium | reverse complement strand
CAGGATGGAGGCGCGCATGGTTTTCACGCGCTCGTAGGAGGCGACGCGGTTGCCCACGTTTTCGGCGTGCAAGGTCACCGACTCGCCTTCGCGCGAGGATTTCACGCCCATCTCGTCGAGCAGCCGCAGCATGGTGCCGATGTCGTTGAGGTTGGGCACATTGCCGAGCCGCAAGGGTTCGGCCGTCAGCAGGGCGGCGGACAGGATGGGCAGGGCGGCATTCTTCGCGCCGGAGATGCGAACCTCTCCGTGAAGCGGATTGCCGCCCCGGATACATAATTTATCCATGGGCGTTTTCTATTGAGTGTGATGCGAAGACGACCACTCGGCGGGCGAGAGGGTCTTCATGGAAAGGGCGTGGATTTCTTCGCGCATGCGGTCGCCCAGCGCGCCGTAGACGATCTGGTGGCGCTGCACGCGGCTCTTGCCTTCGAAGGCGCTGCAGACGATGACGGCCTGGAAGTGCGCGCCGTCACCCTCGACGGCGAGGTGCTCGCAATCGAGTTTGTCCTTCAGATAGCCTTCGATTTGGTCCGGGGTAACCATGCTGGTGTGGGCTCCCGGCGATGCGCCGGTTCTATTGCCGCAGTTTGTAGCCCGATTTTAGCAGGGACAAGGTGACCCAAGAAAGGCAGAAGAATGAAAAAGTGGTGACGGCCAGCGAAATCTCGATGGCCACGTCCGACTTGCCGAAAAAGCCGTAGCGAAAGCCGTCGATGAGATAGAAAAACGGATTGAGGTGCGACACCGCCTGCCAGAACGGTGGCAACGACTGGATCGAGTAAAACACCCCGGACAGAAACGTGGCCGGCATGATCAGGAAATTCTGGAAAGCGGCCATCTGGTCGAACTTGTCGGCCCAGAGGCCGGCGATGATGCCGAGCGCCGCCAGCATGCCGCTGCCGATCAGGGCGAACAGCAGGATCACGACTACGTTATGCACCGGTACGTGCGCCATCAGGATGCCCACCGCGAACACCCCCGCGCCCACCGCCAGCGCGCGCACGATGGCGGCGATCAGATAGGCGCCGTAATAGTCCCAGTGCGTCAGCGGCGGCAGCAGGATGAAGAGAATATTGCCGGTAATCTTGGACTGGATCAGCGAGGACGAAGTGTTGGCGAAAGCGTTTTGCAGCATCGTCATCATGGCCAGCCCCGGGATCAGGAACTGTTCGTAGTTCACACCCGGGAAGGCCGCCGTGCTGCCCGACATCACATGGGCAAAGATCACCAGATACAGGATGGCCGTCAGCACAGGTGCCGCGACCGTCTGGAACGCGACCTTCCAGAAGCGCAGGATTTCCTTCAGCAGCAGGGTCTGGAAGCCCACGTTCATTTGTTCATCACCTTCACGAACACCTCTTCCAGGTCGGGCTCGGCGACTTCCATATTGGTGATCTGCGCGCCGCCCTGGCGCAGGCGTACCAGCATATCTTCCACGTTCTGATAGTCGTGGATCGCGAAATGGTGCCAGGCGCCGACCTGCTTGGTGCGCATCGCTATCAGCTCCGCCGGCAGCTCCGCCGCCAGTTTGACCCGCAGCACCCGTTCGGAAAAGGCGTTGAGCAGATGGTCGGTGGTGTCCATGGCGACGATCCTGCCCTGTTTCAGCATGGCGATGCGCGTGCACAGCTGCTGCGCTTCTTCCAGGTAATGGG
>CAZCKI010000669.1:0-1666 GCA_964498815.1 uncultured Burkholderiales bacterium | reverse complement strand
CCGACCTGTTCATGCGCCGGGTGATGGAAGGCGGCGAGTGGACCCTGTTCTCGCCTTCCAATTGCCCCGATTTGCACGACAAATTCGGCAAGGACTTCGAGGCTGCCTACACCGGCTACGAAGACAAGGCCGCGCGCGGCGAAATGAAGCTGTTCAAGAAGGTGCCGGCGCTCTCCCTCTGGCGGAAGATGCTGTCCATGCTGTTCGAAACGGGCCACCCCTGGATCACCTTCAAGGACCCCTGCAATATCCGTTCGCCGCAGAACCACGTCGGCGTGGTGCACTCGTCCAATCTTTGCACCGAGATCACGCTCAATACCAACGCCGACGAAATCGCCGTCTGCAACCTGGGCTCGGTGAACCTCGTCGCGCACATGAAGGACAACGGCAAGGGTGGCCGCGTGCTCGACCACGCCAAACTCAAGCGCACCATCGCCACCGCCATGCGCATGCTCGATAACGTCATCGACATCAATTACTACGCGGTCGTCAAGGCACGCACCTCCAATCTCAAGCACCGTCCGGTGGGCCTCGGCATCATGGGCTTCCAGGACTGCCTGCACGAGCAGCGCGTGCCCTACGGCTCGGATGCGGCGGTGGGCTTCGCCGACACCAGCATGGAAGCGGTGTGTTACTACGCCTACTGGGCCTCGACCGAACTCGCCGCCGAGCGCGGCCGTTACACGAGCTACAAGGGCTCGCTGTGGGATCGCGGCATCCTCCCGCAGGATTCGCTGAACCTGCTGCGCGAAGAGCGCGGCGGCTACGTCGAAGTCGATATGTCTTCGAGCATGGATTGGGACGCATTGAGAGCGCGCATCAAGGAACACGGCATGCGCAATTCCAATTGCATCGCCATCGCGCCCACCGCCACCATTTCCAACATCATCGGCGTCTCGGCCTGCATCGAGCCCACCTATCAGAACCTGTTCGTGAAATCCAACCTCTCGGGCGAATTCACGGTCGTCAACGATTACCTGGTGCGCGACCTGAAAGCGCGCGGCCTGTGGGACGAAGTGATGGTCTCCGACATCAAGTACTTCGACGGCAGCCTCGGCAAAATCGACCGCATCCCGCCGGATCTGCGTGACCTCTACGCCACCGCCTTCGAGCTCGACACCAAGTGGGTGATCGAAGCGGCCGCGCGCCGGCAGAAGTGGATCGACCAGGCGCAGTCGCTCAATATCTACATGGCGGGTGCTTCCGGCAAGAAGCTGGACGAGACCTACAAGTTAGCCTGGATTCGCGGCCTCAAGACCACCTATTACCTGCGTACGCTGTCGGCATCCTCGGCCGAGAAATCGACCGGCCGCGGCGGCGAGCTCAATTCCGTGCCGGTTTCGGGCGGCATGAGTGGCATGGGCGCCAGTTCCATTAGCGCGGCGCTGGCAGGTGAGGGCGGCGCCGGCGATGCAACGGCGGAAGGTGCCAAGTTTTGCAGTATCGATAACCCCGAGTGCGAGGCTTGCCAGTAACAGAGGTAACGGAAAAATAAAGGGCTGTCGCCCCAAATTGAGTTGTCGCCCCGGCGGAGGCCGGGGCCCAATTTTCGTAGCGTGGCACCTTCAACAAACTTGGACCCCGGCCTCCGCCGGGGCGACAGCGCAAGAGTGAAGCAGCGCGACAGAGTAGGAGTAGCAGGCGTTCAGCAGCAAACATTTTCATC
>CAZCKI010000668.1:0-1677 GCA_964498815.1 uncultured Burkholderiales bacterium | reverse complement strand
GGCGATTTCGAGGAAGCGGAACAGCACGCGTGCGCGCGTCAGCGGCGGCGTTTGCGACCAGGCGGGAAAGGCGGCGGCGGCGGCGCTGACGGCGTTGTCGAGATCGGTTTCGCTGCCGAGGATCAGCTGCCCCTGCGCGACGCCCAGGGCAGGATTGAAGATGTCGGTGTGCCGGTCGGAGTTGCCGCGTTCGATGCGGCCGCCGATCCAGTGGGCGACTTCGTAAAGTTGCGTGGCAGTCTTTTTTGATTGATTCAGTACGGAGCTCATTTTGCGGCCTCGCGCATCGGGTTGTTCGGGTGGGTGGTCCAGTTGGCGTATTGTCCGCTCACTTTTTGTCCCGTGCGAGCATCGGTTTCGCCGGCGACCAGCGGGCGCATGGTGATGCAGTCCGGCACCGGACAGATCGACACGCAAAGATTGCAGCCCACGCATTCGTCGTCCATCACTTCGAAGTGGCGCTTGCCGTCCTTGCTCGCGGAGATAGCTTGGTGCGAGGTGTCCTCGCAGACCACGTGGCAGCGGCCGCACTGGATGCACAGGTCCTGGTTGATGACGGCCTTTTCGATGTGGTTGAGATTGAGGCGCTGCCAATTGACGACGCTGTCGACGGCCTTGCCCTGGAAATCGGCGATGGTTTTATAACCGTGCTCGTCCATGAAATTGGAAAGCCCGTCGTTGAGGTCTTTGATGATCTTGAAGCCATAGACCATGGCGGCGGTACAGCCCTGCACCGTGCCGGCGCCCAGGGCGATGAACTCGGCCGCATCGCGCCAGGTGGTGATGCCGCCGATGCCGGAGATCGGCAGGCCGCGCGTTTCCACGTCGCGGGCGATCTCGCCCGCCATATTGAGGGCGATCGGCTTCACCGCGTAGCCGCAGTAGCCGCCGTGCGAGCCGTGGCCGTCGGTGCTGGGGTGCATGGTCATGCGTTCCAGGTCCACGCCCATGATGGAGTTGATGGTGTTGATGAGCGAGACCGCATCGGCGCCGCCCTTCTTGGCGGCGCGCGCCGGGTAGCGCACGTCGGTGATATTGGGCGTGAGTTTCACAATGATCGGCAGCTTGGAATACTGCTTGCACCAGCGCGCCACCATCTCGATGTACTCGGGCACCTGGCCCACGGCCGAGCCCATGCCGCGTTCGCTCATGCCGTGCGGGCAGCCGAAGTTGAGTTCCACGCCGTCGCAACCGGTGTCTTCCACCATCGGCAGGATGTTGCGCCAGGCGTCCTCGGTGCAGGGCACCATGAGAGAAGCGACCACGGCGCGATCGGGCCAGGCGCGTTTGACGCGGCGCATTTCGTCGAGGTTCAGCTTCAGCGGGCGGTCGGAAATGAGCTCGATGTTATTGAAGCCGATCACGCGCCGATCCTGCGACCAGAGTGTTGCATAGCGCGGGCCGTTGACGTTGACCACCGGCGGGTCCTCGCCCACCGTCTTCCAGACCACGCCGCCCCAGCCGGCCTCGAAGGCGCGCACCACGTTGTATTCCTTGTCGGTCGGCGGCGCCGAGGCGAGCCAGAAGGGATTGGGACTTTTGATGCCCAGAAAGTTGGTGCTGAGATCGGCCATCTTGACTCTCCCGAACCTGTCACTCCGACGAAAGTCGGAATCCGGCGGCGTTTGATTGAACGACGCTGGATCCCGGCGCAGTTATATGACTAGGCCGGGACGA
>CAZCKI010000667.1:0-1685 GCA_964498815.1 uncultured Burkholderiales bacterium | reverse complement strand
GCGGGGACCCAGTGTCGTTGATGCGAAAGTCACTGGATTCCCGCCTCCGCGGGAATGACGGCTAAAAAATAGAGCTGTCATTCTGAGGGCGTAGCCCGAAGAATCTCATCCGCCCAAAGCTACGGGATGAGGTCCTTCACTGCGTTCAGGACGACAATAGAAACTAGACCTTCCCCCGCGCAGGCGGGGGCCCAATTTTGCCGGCAAGTATGCCACCGAGAAAATTAGGCCCCCGCCTGCGCGGGGGAAGGGCAAAAGAGAAGCAGCGCGAGAATTTAAAGAACGGACAAAAATATGAAAGTCGCAGAACTCACCAAATCCCTCCCCTACGGCGAAGCCCCCGAGGCCGCCAAGCCTGCGCTCGACTGGATTGCCGAGCACGAGGCCAGGTTCCAGCTCTATATCGGTGGCGAGTGGAAGAAGCCCTCCACCAAGGAATACTTCGACACCATCAACCCCGCCACCAGCAAAAAGCTGGGCGTGCTGGCACAAGCCGGCAAGAAGGACGTGGACGATGCCGTGAAGGCTGCCCGCAAGGCCTATGCCGGCTGGAGCGCGACCCCGGGCCACATCCGCGCCCGCTATCTCTACGCCATCGCCCGCCAGATCCAGAAGCACTCGCGCCTTTTCGCCGTGCTGGAAACCATGGACAACGGCAAGCCCATCCGCGAGACGCGCGATATCGATATCCCGCTGGTGGCGCGGCACTTTTATTACCACGCCGGCTGGGCGCAGCTGATGGAGAGTGAGCTCCCCGATCACCAATCCGTCGGTGTGGTCGGCCAGATCATCCCCTGGAATTTCCCGCTCTTGATGCTCTCCTGGAAAATCGCCCCGGCCATCGCCATGGGCAACACGGTGGTATTGAAGCCGGCCGAATTTACTTCGCTCACCGCACTCCTGTTCGCCGAGATTTGCGCCTCCGTCGGCCTGCCGCCGGGTGTGGTGAATATCATCACCGGCGACGGCCGCGCGGGTGCCGCCATGGTGGAGCACCCCGGCATCGACAAGATCGCCTTCACCGGCTCGACGGACGTGGGCCGCATCATCCGCCGCGCCACCGCCGGCACCGCAAAGAAGCTCTCGCTGGAGCTGGGCGGCAAATCGCCCTTCATGGTGTTCGACGATGCCGATCTCGATAGCGCCGTGGAAGGCGTGGTCGATGCGATCTGGTTTAACCAGGGGCAGGTCTGCTGCGCCGGTTCGCGTTTGCTGGTGCAGGAAGGCGTCGCCGAAAAGATGTACAAGAAGCTCCGTGCCCGCATGGAAAAACTGCGCGTGGGCGATCCGCTGGACAAGGCCGTGGACATAGGCGCCATCGTCGCCCCGGTGCAACTGAAGCAAATCCAGCAACTGGTCAAACTCGGCGCCGACGAAGGCGCCACCCTGTGGCAACCCAGTTGGGCCTGCCCCACCGAAGGCTGCTTCTACCCGCCCACCCTCTTCACCAACGTCTCCCCCGCCAGCACCATCGCCCAGGTAGAAATCTTCGGCCCCGTGCTCGCCGCCATGACCTTCCGCACCCCCGAAGAAGCCGTCAAGCTCGCCAACAACACCCGATACGGCCTCGCCGCCAGCATCTGGTCCGAAGACATCAACTTAGCCCTGGACCTAGCCACCCAAGTAAAAGCCGGCACCGTCTGGATCAACAGCACCAACCTCTTCGACGCCGCCAGCGGCTTCGG
>CAZCKI010000666.1:0-1687 GCA_964498815.1 uncultured Burkholderiales bacterium | reverse complement strand
GCCGTTGGCGGTCATGCCTCGCAATACGGAGGCGTCCAGCAGCACAAAGCCGGCTACCGGCTTCGTCTTCTCGTCGTTCCAGATGACATCGGAAAAGCCGGTGCCGCCGAGTCCCTCGATAAAGTAAATGCCCGCCAGCTTCGGCGCGAGCAGGGCTTTTACCTTCGCCGGCAACTCACGAAACGCCGATCTTACATCCACCATGAAATCCTCCGGCAGTGACGCCGCGCGCGGCCGGTCCGGAATCTGCTGGAAAATATTGTCCAGCGACACGAATTCCAGTAACTCTGCGGGCGCCGCGCCGATGCGTTGGTCCAGCGGCGCCTGCAGCGCGCTCGCCCAGAAGGCAGGTTTGCGCACCACGTGCGCAAGCGCCGCTTTGCGCGCGCAGTCGCGATCTTTCCAGTCGCATGGCAGTGAGGGTGGCTCGCTGCTTGGACGCGGCGCAGGTTCCGCTCGACACGTAGCGGCGACCAACAAGAAACTTACCAACGAAGCGACTACCGCAGACCGTTTCAAATCAGTCCCGTTCCACTCGCTCGCGGATCAACGCCGTCGCATCGGCTGCGGTATACGCGCTATCGGCACACAGCACGTAGGCAATCTTGGATGTGAGCGAGTCGGTATCGCTGCCGTGCTGCTTGGCCAGTTGGCCGAACTGCACCGGTACCTTGGCGTCGATGGAATTCTTCGCCAGAGGCAATTCCTGGTACGCCGTTTTGCAAATTTTCAAGGCGCTGAACGCGAAGATTTCCTCGATATCGGGCTTGGCGGCGCCGCCGATCTTGGCTGCCTTGATCAGGATGAGGCCCGACACCACCCGGTCCACCACCACGCTGGCGGTACCCGCGTCGAGTGCGGCCTGGGTCGGCGGCGGCGGCGTGCGGCAACTGCTGCACAACAGCAGCGCCAGCGCCGGGATCAGAAGTGCGCATCGGTTCATTTGCCAATTATGCTCATTCGGCAGCCGTAACTCAATGTCGGTTGCCGGCGGTCAGTTCCGCTCGCTACGGCCCTGCGCCAGCGCCACGAACTCGCCTTCGAACCGGCCGGCCTCCTGCTCCGCAAATATCAGCGTTGCTCCGACGCGAATCCTCGCCATACCCTTGCGTTGCAGGGTCCCCAGGAACGGCTCCCACCGGCCCGGTTCCGTCAGGAAGGAATGCGCACAGAATGCGCCCTGGATCGGCGCGGTGTACTCCATGCGATTACGCTGAATCACCAGGCGGCTCGCTGCGCCGGCCGCCTGCAATCGCAAATGCACCAGCGACCAGGCGGCCAAGATCGCCAGTGCCGAGGCGCTGCCGCCGAATACGGTTTCGCGGTGATTAATGTTCGGCAACAGGGGCGCGCACAACACAATGCCATCGGCTGCCACCGCACTGACGCTCACTTGCATGGCAGCGGACAGCGGAATGTGTTCGTGCAAATACCGTTCGAGCTCTGCGGCAAGCATGTGCGGCCGTCGTCCGGCTAGCGCTGGTACGGCGGAATGTCGCGCAATGCCTGTGCAAATATGGCGTGGACTGCCGGGTCCACCGGGCGGTGCCTCAGCTTGGTGCCGGCCGGATCCTTACCGAGATAATTGTCGCCCTTCCAGTTTCGCGCGGGCCGGACCGGCCTCGCTTCGAATCCGCCGCCGCAATTGGGGCAGACGTTGTTCAGCACCGTATCCACGCCCGATGCG
>CAZCKI010000665.1:0-1692 GCA_964498815.1 uncultured Burkholderiales bacterium | reverse complement strand
CGTGCATGCGTCGTTCAACAACACCATCATCACCATCACCGACCGCCAGGGCAATGCCCTGTCGTGGGCGACCTCGGGCGGAGCCGGCTTCAAGGGCTCGCGCAAGTCGACGCCGTTCGCGGCGCAGGTAGCGGCGGAAGCCGCCGGCAAGGCCGCGCTGGAATGCGGCATCAAGAATCTGGAAGTTCGCATCAAGGGCCCCGGCCCCGGGCGCGAATCCGCGGTGCGGGCGCTCAATGCGCTTGGCATCAAGATCATGTCCATCGCCGACGTGACGCCGGTGCCGCACAACGGCTGCCGTCCGCCCAAGCGTCGTCGCATGTAATTGCCAGGAGAATAGAACGTGGCTCGTTATATTGGACCCAAATGCAAGCTCTCGCGTCGCGAGGGCACCGATCTTTTCCTGAAGAGCGCGCGCCGTCCGCTCGATTCCAAGTGCAAGCTGGAATCGCGCCCCGGACAGCACGGCTCCAAGCAGTCGCGCGTGTCGGAATACGGCACGCAGCTGCGCGAAAAGCAGAAAATCCGCCGCATGTACGGTGTGCTCGAACGCCAGTTCCGCACCTACTTCGCCGAAGCCGAGCGCCGCAAGGGTGCCACGGGTGAAAACCTGTTGCAGCTTTTGGAATCGCGTCTCGACAACGCCGTCTATCGCATGGGCTTCGGCTCCACGCGCGCCGAAGGCCGCCAATTGGTGAGCCACGGTGCGGTGCAGGTGAACGGCAAGCCGGTCAACATCCCGTCCTACCTCCTCAAGCCGAACGACGTCGTCACGTTGAAGGAAAAGGCGCAGAAGCAGCTCCGCGTGCAGGATTCGCTGAAGCTGGCCGAAGCCCACGGTTTCCCGAGCTGGGTGGAAGTCGATACGAAGAAGTTTTCCGCCGTCTTCAAGAGCCTGCCGGATCGCGCCGAATTTGCCAACGACATCAACGAACAACTGGTCGTCGAACTGTATTCCAAGTAATTGCCGGTGTGGGAGCGCCATGCCGGTCATGGCGCTTCATGCATTTTTTTCCGCGAATTTTTCTTAGAGGCCCTCGTCAATGCAAAGCAATGCTACGACTTTCCTGAAGCCGCGCATCATCGACGTGCAAAACATTTCCCCGGCCCACGCCAAAGTGGTGATGGAGCCGTTCGAGCGTGGCTATGGCCATACGCTCGGTAACGCGCTGCGCCGCATCCTGCTGTCCTCCATGCCCGGCTACGCGCCGACCGAAGTCAAGATCACCGGTGTGTTGCACGAATACTCGACCCTGGAAGGCGTGCAGGAAGACGTCGTCGATATCATCCTGAACCTCAAGGGTCTGGTGATGAAGCTGCACAACCGCAACGAAGTCACGCTGAAGCTGAAGAAGGCAACGGCGGGTGCCGTCACCGGCGCCGACATCGAGGAAACCCACGACGTCGAAATCCTCAACCCCGAACACGTCATCGCCCACCTGACCACCGGCGGCAAGCTCGACATGCAGATCAAGGTCGAGAAGGGTCGCGGCTACGTCGCCGCCACCGCGCGCCGCACCGAGCACGACAACCGCGCCATCGGCTCGATCCTGCTGGATGCGTCGTACTCGCCGGTTCGCCGCGTTTCCTACGCGGTCGAAAGCGCGCGCGTCGAACAGCGCACCGACCTGGATCGCCTGGTGATGGACATCGAAACCAACGGCGCCATCGAGCCGGAAGAAGCGGTGCGTT
>CAZCKI010000664.1:0-1693 GCA_964498815.1 uncultured Burkholderiales bacterium | reverse complement strand
GGCCTTCGGATCCTCGAATTCGACGGCGGCATGGCATACGTCATAGCACACGCCGATATGGCGGCGCATCGCTGTCTCTGCCGCACCAATCGAAAGGCCGGCAAGTTTCGCCAGTCGCCCGAGGGCTCGGCTGGTGAATAGCTGTTCGTTGAAAAACCGGACGGTCTCGTCAATCGTCTCAAGGTAGCAGCAAGGCTCAGGCTCGATGGCCAGAGAGATGGTCTTACCCTTGTCCGCCGCGATGCGCACAACGTGCGCCACATGGCAGATAAGATGTTCGGTGATGGCATCAATCCTGCCGTCTGCCCAAGGCTTGAAAGTGCAGGGTACCGTACTCACGCTGCCGCGCTGACCCTCAGGCAGCAATTCGCTCAGGATGTCCGCGAGGTGGTCGGTGTAGGACAATCGAAGCGGATCACTCCAGTCGGGCTTGTACGCGTTTTCCTTGACCGTCTGGCCATGGAACGCACCGTATGGAAAACCGTTGAGTGTGAACACATAGTAATTGCCATCGTCCAGAAAACGCTTGAGTTCCGACAGCGCGCCAGGTTCGCTCAGTTGCGTCGCGGCCAGGCGGCCGAGGCGCAATCCGACCCCCATCGCCTGGTCGCCGGCAAACTGTGATCGGATCTCTGGCAGATGCCGCGCCAGGCTCCGCATCACCTCATCCAGCGGTTCACCAGCATGGATGTTGGTGCAATAGGTGAGGTGCCCCAGATCCCGGCCGGCCGCGAGATGCATCAGGAACCCGTGCGGTCTCTGAGCCAGAACATCGCCTGGCGCATCAACTCGTGGTCGATTTCATGAACTTCGATGCCGGTACCGATGCCGGCAAGCAGGGTAATCGTCAGTTCCCCACCCAGGTGTTCGCGGAACTCCCTCAGTCCTTCGAGGATCACCAGTTCGCCAGTGGACCCCTGCTTTAGCAGGGCCGGATGCCAAAGGGTGAAACTGAGAAACTCGAGCAGCGCGCAGATGCGCGTCTCTTCGCCGGCCGGCAGCAGACCCGTCAGCACCGAATAGCGTGCGTCGAGCGCCATGCCGATGGCCACGGCTTCTCCATGGCGCATGTGATAGCGGGTAATGCTTTCCAGCTTGTGGGCGGACCAGTGGCCATAGTCCAGAGGACGCGCGCTGCCGGATTCGAACGGGTCGCCACCCTGGCCGATCTGCCGCATGTGCAGCTCCGCGCAGCGCCGAATGATGGTGGCCATCGCAGCGCGCTCGAAGGTGGCCAGATCGTCGCAGTTGTGCTCGATCCAGGTGAAGAAGTCGGCGTCGCGGATCAGCGCCACCTTCACGGCCTCCGCCATGCCCGCGATCTTGTCCCGGACAGGCAGCGACATCACGAACGCGATGTCATTGACTACCGCGAAAGGCGGTGCGAACGTGCCGACAAAATTCTTCACGCCCTGAAGATTCACGCCGTTCTTCACACCAACCCCGGAATCATCCTGGGCAAGCACCGTGGTGGGTATCCGGATATGGCGAACGCCACGGTGCGTGGTGGCCGCGATCAGGCCGACCGCATCGAGGACCGCGCCGCCGCCGATCGCGATCACAAAGGAGTGACGGTCGATATGCAGGTCAAACAGAGTTTGCTGCAGGCTCTCCACGAAATGCAGGTCGGATTTTATTTTCTCGCCGCCGGGTACTGCAACCGGATCACGCACCAGATCGATTGCGTCCCGGT
>CAZCKI010000663.1:0-1693 GCA_964498815.1 uncultured Burkholderiales bacterium | reverse complement strand
GGAACGTTTCCACCAGTGGCGGGATATGTTCCGGCTGATGGTGCGCGTCGGCATCCATGAATACGATCCGCTGGCCGGGCGCGGCGCGCGCGCCGGTCTTGATGGCGGCGCCATTGCCGAGGCTGACGTTGTGGCGCACCCGGCGCGCACCGTGGGCGGCGCACACATCGGCGGTGTGATCGGTGGAGCCATCATCGACCACGACGATTTCCGCAGTCGGAAACAGGGCGCGGATACGCGGCAATACCACCGCGAGGCCGTCGGCTTCGTTTTTGGCGGGAATGACAATGCTCAATGGGGTCATGCTGCGATTCTCTTTGCCCGAAAATGAAACTTTACCTTGTCGCAGGCCGCGCCGCGGGATTTTCCGCCGCGCGCCGGTCGCGCTCCAGCTTTTGCGCTTCTTCTTCGATCTCGGTGGTCAGGTAGCCGAACGAATTCAGGCGACGCGCGTCGGCCAGGTGCCTGGCCGAGAGGTCGAAGGCGTGGCCGATGCGCGAAACGCGCGCCATGTTCAAGTGCAGGTCCACCGAGTCGGGCGATATTTGCAGGCCCTCCTCGATCAATTTCACGCCCTTGGCCAGATCGGCCCGTTTGTCGACTTCGTACTGCGCCAGGAACAGCTTCAACAGGCTCTTGTTGGAGGCGATCACCTTGGGGTTGCCGATCGGCGCGGCAAAGATGCGGTCGATTTCGGCGTCGGACAGGGTGCAATAGGCGAACATCTGGCAATCGATCAGCGTGCGCATGCCGACCATCATGCTGGGCGGCGGCCGCTTGGTGGCGAGGCGCTGAACCAGTTCATCGATCAAAGCCTGCTCGGGCGGCTGTTTCATGCGCATTTGCAGTTGCAACAGGGAGATCAGCGGGATGGTGCCGGTGGCGTCGTTGGCGATGGCGCGCCGGAACGCCTGCTCCGCACCCTGGGCAAAATCGGGATTGGGGTCCTGGTCGAGCAGGATCATGTAGGTGCGGCCCAGTTGCTGGGCGGCCCGCTCGGAACCGGGATGGTTATTGGACTCGGTGACCGAGAACAACAGGAAATTGCCCCAGTAATCGGCGCGCAGATAGGTCAATCCGGCGGCCAGCGCCAGCAGCACGACGATGCCGATACGGCGTACCCGCAAGGTATCGGGCGACCAGCCCGACTGCGCGGCGTAGTAGGACAGAGCAAGGATCGGCCCGAACAGCGGCAAATAGTTGCGATGCTCGTGGATCAGTTCCAGCGGCAGAGTGGTGGATTCCAGGGCGTGCCCGGCCAGGAACCAGAAGATGCCGAAGGCCAGCATCGGCGCCTTGCGCAAGGCCCAGGCGCCGGCCGCCAGCAGGCCGGCGAGCGCCAGCAGCGCCGGCAGCGTGGTCCAGGGCTCGAACAGCGAGCGCGACACCGCGAAGTCGTCGTGGTACAGCGCCATCGCCGACAGCGACGGCAGCAACGCGAGCCGCAGGTAAAACCAGATCGCTCGGGCTTCGGTCATGACGCGCTCGGCCATATTGAAATCGCGTAACTCGTAACCTACGTACAACTTGGGGTATTGCACCATCGTGGCCAGCACGAACACGACCGCCGGCAGCGCCACCGTGACCAGGAACAGCCATTTCAGGCGGCGGGTGTCGACGGTGTGGGCGGCATCGAAGCGGTACAGGCACGCTTCCACCACCAGCATCAGGAGCGGGATCAGCACGCCGTTTT
>CAZCKI010000662.1:0-1697 GCA_964498815.1 uncultured Burkholderiales bacterium | reverse complement strand
GAGCCCTCTGCTACCGTCGCGGCAGCCGGTGCCTTTACCCCCAGCCAAAAGCTGGCGAGGATCACAAGGCTGCTGGCCGCGATGGCGATCCAGCCGATAGTTTCCCAATTCATGTCGAACATTTTCCGATTTGTAGAGAGTCAGGGACAGGAGGCATTGTCGCGCAACCGGGCAATGCAAAGCACGGCCGCTGCGACGAAACTCGGCCGGACGCGGACGAGACCGAAAATCGCGTCATTTGCCGTCCACCTGCAGGATCGCCAGGAAGGCCTCCTGGGGAATTTCCACGCTGCCGACCTGCTTCATGCGTTTTTTGCCAGCCTTTTGCTTTTCCAGCAGTTTTCGCTTGCGCGAGATGTCGCCACCGTAGCACTTCGCCAATACGTTCTTGCGAAGGGCCTTGATATTCTCGCGGGCGATGATGTTGGCGCCGATCGCCGCCTGCACGGCGACGTCGAACATCTGGCGCGGGATCAGCTGGCGCATTTTCGCCGCCAGCTCGCGGCCGCGATACTGGCTGTTGACGCGGTGCACGATCAACGACAGGGCGTCGACCTTGTCGCCGTTGATGAGGATGTCCAGTTTGACCAGATCGGCGGTGCGGTATTCCTTGAAGTCGTAGTCGAGCGACGCATAGCCGCGCGACACCGATTTCAGCTTGTCGAAAAAGTCCATCACGACTTCGTTCATCGGCATATCGTATTTCAGGATCACCTGCCGGCCGTGATATTGCATATCGACCTGCACGCCGCGCTTCTGGTTGCACAGGATGATCACCGGCCCCACGTATTCCTGCGGCATCAGCATGGTCGCGGAGATGATCGGCTCGCGGATTTCCTCGATCTTCGACAAGTCCGGCAGGCGCGACGGGTTTTCGATTTCGACCGTGGTGCCATCTTTCATCAGGATCTGGTAGATCACCGTGGGCGCGGTGGTGATGAGATCCATGTCGTATTCGCGTTCCAGACGCTCCTGCACGATTTCCATGTGCAAGAGGCCCAGGAACCCGCAGCGGAAACCGAAGCCCAGCGCCTGCGAGGTTTCCGGCTCAAAGCGCAGCGATGCGTCGTTCAGCTGCAGTTTGGTGAGCGCATCGCGCAGGGCGTCGTACTGGTTGGATTCGATCGGATAGAGTCCGGCGAACACCTGCGGCTTGATTTCTTTGAAGCCCGGCAGCGGCGCGTCAGCCGGCCGCTCGGCCAGGGTGACGGTATCGCCGACTTTGGCCGATTTTAGTTCCTTGATGCCGGCGATGATGAAACCGACGCCGCCGGCGGAAAGCTCTTCTCTCGCCACCGCCTTGGGGGTGAACACACCCACCTGTTCGACCAAATGCTGCGCGCCGGTCGCCATCAGCAGGATCTTGTCCTTGGCCTTGAGCGCGCCGTCCACCACCCGCACCAGCATCACCACGCCGACGTAATTATCGAACCAGGAATCGATGATCAGCGCCTTCAGCGGCTTATCCGCCGAGCCCTTGGGTGGCGACACCCGGGCGATGACAGCTTCGATGACATCGTCTATGCCCTCGCCGGTCTTGGCGCTACAGCGCACCGCATCGTGTGCTTCGATGCCGATGATGTCTTCGATTTCCTCGATGACCCGGTCCGGGTCGGCACTAGGGAGATCGATCTTGTTCAGCACCGGGTACACCTCCACGCCCAGGTCGGTGGCTGTTAGCAGTTGGCGACGGTCTG
>CAZCKI010000661.1:633-1698 GCA_964498815.1 uncultured Burkholderiales bacterium | reverse complement strand
GTTTTTTCATGGCTCCACGTCGAGCACTATTTGTAAAACAAATAGTAAGTATGCCCTAAATTCTATTGAAATATATATGCCCGAGTGGATACTGGGCAATGGCGTCCGCCCGCGCATGCCGAGTGGAAGAACGCGTGATCGATTTTGCGATGATGCAAGGGCGCGAATTGCCGCGAGCCTCGCCGCAGAGCGAATACCGCAGCGATTAATTTTGCAGTGCAAAAAAGCAACCCGGACGGGTCGATCGGGACAACCAGAGGAGAGAACATGCGGTTCAACGGACTTTTCCCCGCGCTGGCCGGACTGCTGACCGGCCTTGCGTTGACGGCGGTTTCTCCCGCGCTGGCGCAGAACAGCGTCAAGGTCGGCGTGATCGGCCCTTTCTCCGGTCCGTTCGCGAGCCTGGGCGGCGAAATCGAAGCCGGCATTCGCACCTACATGAAAGAGCACGGCGACACGGTGGCGGGCAGGAAGATCGAGATCCTCGTCCGCGACACGACCGGCCCCGCCCCGGAAATCGCCAAGCGCCTCGCGCAGGAGCTGGTGGTGCGAGACAAGGTGGATTTCCTCGCCGGGTTCGGCCTGACGCCGGAAGCGCTGGCGGTGGCGCCGGTGGCCACCGAGGCGAAAATCCCCATGGTGATCATGAACGCCGCCACCTCCATCATCACCACCAAGTCGCCCTACATCGTGCGCTTCTCGATGACACTGCCGCAGGTCACAGCGCCCATCGCCACCTGGGCGGCCAAGAACGGTCTGAAGCAGGTATTCACGCTGGTGTCGGACTACGGACCGGGTATCGATTCCGAGACCGAATTCAAGAAGACCTTCACCGCGGCCGGCGGCAAGATTCTCGACTCGGTGCGGGTGCCCCTGCGTAACCCCGACTTTTCGCCCTACGTGCAGCGCATCAAGGACGCCAAGCCTGACGCCGTTTTCATCTTCGTCCCGGCGGGCGACCAGGGCATCGCGTTCATGAAATCCTTTGCCGAGCGTGGCCTGGCGCAGGCCGGCATCAAGGTCATCGCCACCGGTGACCTGACCGAGGACTACCAGATCGAGGCG
>CAZCKI010000661.1:0-623 GCA_964498815.1 uncultured Burkholderiales bacterium | reverse complement strand
GCCCTCGGCATCGTTACTTCGCATCACTACTCGGCTGCCCACGACTCGCCCGAGAACAAGGCCTTCCTGAAAGCGTTCAACGAAGTGGCCGGCGGCAAGATGCGCGCCAATTTCATGGCCGTCGGCGGCTACGACGGCATGGCGGCTATTTACGAAGTGGTGAAGAAACTCGGCGGCAAGCTGGACGGCGACAAAGCCATGGAAGTATTCAAGAACATGAAGATGATGAGTCCGCGCGGTGCGATCGCGATCGATCCCGAGACCCGCGATGTCGTGCAGACGATCTACTTGCGCCGCGTGCAGAAAGTCGGCGGACAGTACTACAACGTCGAGTTCGACAAGGTCGACAACGTCAAGGACCCGGGCAAATAGGCGCGGCGACGCCGGCCGTCCTGCAAAAAAATGCACGCCATGACCCAGCGCGCCTCACCGCCCTTTCGCGCCGACCACGTCGGCAGCTTCCTGCGACCGGTCGCGTTGCTTGAGGCTCGCGCCAAACGTAGCGCGGGTGCCTTGTCGCGGGAAGCGTTGCGTGAGGCCGAGGACAGCGCCATTCGCGACATTGTCGGCGTTCAGGAGAGTCTGGGGCTGCGCGGCATCACCGACGGCGAATTTCGGCGCAC
>CAZCKI010000660.1:0-1700 GCA_964498815.1 uncultured Burkholderiales bacterium | reverse complement strand
GGCGAGAACAGGGTCCACTCGCCGCCTTCCATCACCCGGCGCATGAACAGGTCGGGGATCCAGTTGGCGGTGTTCATATCGTGGGTGCGGCGGCGATCGTCGCCGGTGTTCTTTCTGAGCTCCAGGAATTCCTCGATGTCGAGGTGCCAGGTTTCCAGATAGGCACATACGGCACCCTTGCGCTTGCCGCCCTGGTTCACGGCCACGGCGGTGTCGTTGACCACTTTCAGGAACGGCACCACGCCCTGCGATTTGCCGTTGGTGCCCTTGATATAGGAGCCGAGGGCGCGCACCGGTGTCCAGTCGTTGCCGAGGCCGCCGGCGAACTTGGAGAGCAGCGCGTTTTCTTTCAGCGCTTCGTAAATGCCGTCGAGATCGTCGGCCACCGTCGTGAGGTAGCAGGACGACAACTGCGAGCGACGCGTGCCGGCGTTGAACAGGGTCGGCGTGGACGACATGAAATCGAAGGTCGAAAGCACGTTGTAGAACTCGATAGCGCGCGCTTCGCGCTGCACTTCGTTCAGCGCGAGGCCCATGGCGACGCGCATGTAAAACGCCTGCGGCATTTCGATGCGGGCGTCTTCGATGTGCAGGAAGTAGCGGTCGTAGAGCGTCTGCAGACCGAGGTAGGTGAACTGGCCGTCGCGTTCGGCGTTGAGTGCGCGGCCGAGCTTGGCCAAGTCGTACTGGGCCAGGCGCTCGTCGAGCAGCTCGGCATCGATGCCGCGCTTGATGAATTGGGGGAAGTAATCGGCGTAGCGCAGCGCCATTTCGGCCTGCGAGACTTCCTCACCCAGCACTTCCTTGCGGATCGTGTGCATGAGTAAGCGCGAGGTGACCTTGGTGTAGGCCGGGTCCTTTTCGATCAGCGCGCGGGCTGCCATGGTGGCGGCCTTGAACACTTCTTCCTGGGGGACACCGTCGTAGAGGTCTCTGAGCGTCGCTTCGAAGATGCCCTTCGGTTCCACGTATTCGCCGAGGCCTTCGCAAGCCGACTGGATCAGCGCATAGAGGCCGTCGACGTCGAGCGGACGGTGGCCGCCGTTGATGGTGACGTTGATGATCGGCGTGCCGGCCGGCGCCGCGTCGGGCACCTTGGCCTGCGCGCGCTCCAGCGTGCGGCGTTCGCGATAGAGCACATAGTGGCGCGCCACTTCGTGGGCGCCACTACGCATCAGGGCCAATTCGACCTGGTCCTGCACCTCTTCTATATGGAAGATGCCGCCGGAAGGCTTGTGGCGCAACAGCGCGTTGACCACCGCGTGGGTGAGCTGGGCCACCTGGTCGCGCATGCGCGCACTGGCGGCTTCCTGCCCGCCGTTGACGGCGATGAAGGCCTTGGTCATGGCGATGGCAATCTTGTTCGGTTCGAACGGCGCTACCGAGCCGTTGCGGCGAATAATCTTGTAGTCCGAGAATCGCGATTCGGCGGAATCGGTGCTGCTCGTGCTAATCATCGGGGGGTGTTCGCTGCCAAGTACGGGATTCGCCGTTTGGATATCGGACCCAAGTCGCATCTTCTGTCTCCTGATAAGGACTTTTTTTGTTTTGAATTCAAAACGTTGGTTCCAGACAGGCGCCGATACCGGTGGTTCTTGACGGGACACTTTCCGGCAGCGGGCGCTTTGCGAGCGCGGCGCTGAGCACGGGTTGTCCACAGACTATCCACCGCGCGTCCCAAAGTTATCAGCCTCTTTAGG
>CAZCKI010000659.1:0-1707 GCA_964498815.1 uncultured Burkholderiales bacterium | reverse complement strand
CGATTTCGAGGCCAACCTGCCTTTCGTGCGTTCCTGCGTGAAGTACCGGAAGCGCATCATTTTCCCCTCGACCTCCGAGGTCTACGGCATGTGCCGCGACGCCGAATTCGACCCCTACGCCTCCGACCTGGTCTACGGTCCGATCGACAAGCCGCGCTGGATCTATGCCTGCTCCAAGCAGCTGATGGACCGGGTGATCGCCGCCTACGGGCAGCAGGAAGGTCTGGACTACACCCTGTTCCGGCCGTTCAACTGGATCGGCGCGGGCCTCGATTCCATCCATACGCCCAAGGAAGGGTCCAGCCGGGTGATCACGCAATTCTTCGGCCACATCGTGCGCGGCGAACCGATCAAGCTGGTCGACGGCGGTCAACAAAAACGCGCCTTCACCTATGTCGACGACGGCATCGCCGCGCTGATGAAAATCATCGCCAACGATAAGGGTATCGCCAGCGGACAGATCTACAACATCGGCAACCCCGGCAACAATTACTCGGTGCGCGAACTCGCCACCATGATGCTGGAACTGGCCAAGTCCTACCCCGAGTACCGCGACAACGCCGCCAAGGTCAAGCTGGTGGAGACCACCTCCGGCGACTACTACGGCAAAGGCTACCAGGACGTGCAAAACCGGGTACCCAAAATCGACAACACCAAAAAAGATCTCGGCTGGTCGCCGCAGGTATCGATGGCCGATGCGCTGAAAGGTATCTTCGACCATTACCGCAAAGAGCTGGAAGACGCCAGCCACCTGGTCGATTAAGCGATCGCGCCCATGTTTGGAATCCACGACCTGCCTTTGTTCATCGTTGCCGGCCTGCTGCTGAATATCACGCCCGGGCCGGACATGTTGTACATCGCCGGGCGTACCGCCTCCCAAGGGCTGCGCAGCGGCATCGCCGCGGTGATGGGAATTTGTGCGGGTTGCCTCGTGCACACGCTCGCCGCCACAATCGGCCTGTCGGCTATCCTCAAGACCTCGGCGGAAGCATTTCTGGTGGTGAAGCTGATCGGTGCGGCCTACCTTGTATATGTAGGCGTGTCCTTGTTGCGCGAAAAGGAATCCGGCAGCCTTCAGGTGAATGCGGCTTTGCCGACCACAACGGTGCAGCGCGTGTTCTGGCAAGGCTTCCTCACCAATGTATTGAACCCCAAGGTTGCGCTGTTCTTCCTCGCCTTCCTGCCACAATTCATCGCAACCGACAGCAGCGACCAAGCCATTGCCTTCGTGCTGCTGGGCGTCATCTTCATCTTCAACAGCCTGTTCGTGACGGTCGGCTTCGCCATCCTGGTGGCGCGCGCTCGCGATCGCATGCGCGCTTCCTCGCGCCTGGTGCTGTGGCTGAATCGCTCCTGCGGCGCCCTGTTCCTGGCGCTGGGGATCAAACTCGCTTTCACCGAAAGACCGGTATGAGCGCAATCGTGGTCGGCGTGGTGATGGGTTCCCAGTCCGACTGGGAGGTGATGCAGCACGCGGCGCAGGTATTGAAAGACTTCGGCGTCGCCTTCGAGCAAAAGGTGGTGTCGGCGCATCGCACGCCCGACGCCATGTTCGAGTACGCCGAAACGGCGCGCGCGCGCGGGCTGAAGTGCATCATCGCCGGCGCCGGCGGTGCCGCCCACCTGCCGGGCATGATCGCCTCCAAGACCACCCTGCCGGTATTGGGCGTTCCGGTGCCGACCAAGCACCTGGCAGGCCAGGACTCG
>CAZCKI010000658.1:0-1718 GCA_964498815.1 uncultured Burkholderiales bacterium | reverse complement strand
CCGTCCGCGGACAGGCGCGCGTGGCCCTTGATCGCGCCGGCCGGCAAAGGCCACTGCTGCGGCCCCAGCCCCTCGAGGATCGCGTAGGTGGGGCCGCTGATGTCGAGGTCGCGTCCGCGGGTGGTTTCGCGGTGCTCGTCGAAGACCTGCTCCACGCTCGTGTATGAGAACAGCCTTCGTCCGACGTCGCGTTTTCCCAGTGCCACGGCCAGCGCCTGCGCGAAGTCGGCGGCGATGCGCCAGTCTTGCTTGGTCTCACCCGGGGGCGAGATCGCCGGGAGCACGGCCGAGATCCTGCGCTCCGAATTCGTGACCGTGCCGCTTTTTTCGCCCCACGTCGTGGCCGGCAGCAGCAGATCCGCGTACTTCGCCGTATCCGTATTCGAGAAGGCTTCCTGCACGACGACGAACTCGCATTTCTCCAGCGCCTGCCGCACCTTGTCCGCGTCGGGCATCGATTGGGCCGGGTTGGTGCAGGCGATCCACACGGCCTTGATTTCGCCCTTGTGGATCGCGTCGAAGAGTTCCACCGCGGTCTTGCCGGGTTTGGCGGGAACGTCGTCCACGCCCCAGAAATTGGCGACTTCTTTCCTGTGCGCCGGGTTGGCGAGGTCGCGGTGCGCCGAGAGCAGGTTCGCCATGCCGCCGACTTCCCTGCCGCCCATCGCGTTGGGCTGGCCGGTGAGCGAGAACGGCCCGGCGCCTTTCTTCCCGATCTGCCCTGTGGCCAGGTGCAGGTTGATGAGCGCCGAATTCTTGTGCGTGCCCTCGGCGCTCTGGTTGAGTCCCTGGCAGTAGAGCGACAGCGTGGCCTTCGACCTTGCGAAGTGCCTGGCCGCTTCGCTCAAGCTCTCTGCCTTGATGCCGCAGGTTTTCGCGACCTTGGAGGGGACGTAGTCGGTGACCGTCTTTTTGATCGCCTCGAAGCCTTCGGTGTGCGCTTCGATGTATTTTTCGTCCAGCAGCCGCTCGTGGATCATCACGTTCAGCATGGCGTTGTAGAGCGCGATGTCGGTGCCGGGCTTGATCGCCAGGTGCAGGTCGGCCATTTCGGCCGTCACGGTTTTCCTCGGGTCGACCACGATCACCTTCATGTTCGGGTTCTTCTGTTTCGCGTCCTCGATCCGGCGGAACAGGATCGGGTGGGCGAAGGCCGTGTTCGAGCCGGTGATGAAGATTGTTTGTGCGTGGTCGATGTCCTCGTAGCACGCCGGCGGTGCGTCCGCACCCAATGAGAGCTTGTAACCCGCCACGGCCGAGGACATGCACAGGCGCGAGTTCGTGTCGACGTTGTTCGTCTGGACGAGGCCCTTGGCCAGCTTGTTGAAGACGTAGTAGTCCTCGGTGAGGAGCTGGCCGGAAATGTAGAAGGCCACCGCATCCGGGCCGTGTGTCTTGATGATTTGCGCGAATTTGTCCGCCGCGTGGCCTATGGCGGCTTGCCAGGGCGTTCTTTGCCGCTTTTGGTTCTTTTCCAGCCTCACTTCCGGGTACAGGAGACGGTTTTGTCTGGTTGCCGACAAGTGGAGCGTCGCCCCTTTGGTGCACAGGCGCCCGAAATTGGCCGGGTGGTTGGGGTCGCCGCGCACGTCGGTGATCTTGCCGGCCTCGGTCTTGATCAGTACGCCGCAGCCGACGCCGCAGTAGGGGCAGGTGGAGGGGGTTTCCATGGGGGATTACTAAGCAAGCGGTATGCCATTGGAGTGTGAGCGGCGCTC
>CAZCKI010000657.1:539-1724 GCA_964498815.1 uncultured Burkholderiales bacterium | reverse complement strand
GTGACACAATACTTGAACATTAAGGAGCGCAGCCTGCTGTAGTGCTGTTCAGATCGTTTCCGCCTGCGGCGTGCTCGTGCGAACTAAATAAGTCGTGAGGGCGGCAAACAATACGGCGGCGAGGAGAAATTTCAGAGGGGTGGCAATTCCGGATGGAGAGACAAAGCCTTCGATGATCCCCGCGACGATCAACATGGGCACAATTCCAAGCACTAAGCGTGCGGCGCGCCCGCCGGCGCGCGCCAGAGATTCGCGTCTCGGAAGCAAACCGGGAAAAAGCATCCCCCGCGCGATCTCCAGCCCGGCCCCACCGGCGATAAAGATTGCGGGAAGTTCCAGGACGCCATGCGGCGCGACGAAGCTCCAGAGTTGGAGCGCCATCCCTGCTTGCCACGTGGCGGCCCCGATCACGCCGATGAGCATGCCGTTGACGACGATCATCCAGATGGTCCCAATCCCGGCTGTGACTCCCAGCGCAAACGTGGCGAAGGATACGGACAGGTTATTGGTCATAATGGAAGAAGCGGCGAGGGGCTTGATGGTCACTATGGACTGGGTCCACATCTCCCTTTTCTCGATAGTATCCATCATTTGTGGGCCCAGCAGGCGGTGCGCGAAAGTAGGATCGTGAAACGTCACGGCCCAGCTGGCTAACGCGCTCGCGGAGAAAACGAGAAAGGCCAGCAGCGTTTGGCGGAATGTTTCCCGGAAAACCTGCGGATAGGTTTGCGTGTAGAAACGGACGATCCCGCTGATTTTTTGCTTGTGGCCCATGTAAATGAGGTTATGGGCACGTCCCAGAAGCTGATTCAAGTAGAAAGCCAACTGGTTGCTGGTCTCATCTTCGCGGACGGTTGCGAGGTCTGAGGCCGTCTGGCGGTACAATAAGCCGAGTTCCTGCAGTTCGCGATGATCGAGGGCTGAAATACCCCCCTTGTTTGAGCGGTCGACGAGCAGTTCAAGCCTGGCCCAGTAGGTTTTTCGTTTTTCTAGCCAGCGCGTGGAGATCATGACAGACCCATCACAAATTCGTGTTCCCGGTGATTTCAGGGACAAGCTTACCATTGAAACGCCCGAACAAACGGTCCTCGAATTCGAGATTGCCGGCATCGGTAGCCGCTTTCTGGCTTTGGCCTACGACACATTGCTGCAAATTTTGATTGGGCTTGGCTTACTTCTGATTAT
>CAZCKI010000657.1:0-529 GCA_964498815.1 uncultured Burkholderiales bacterium | reverse complement strand
CTGATTATGGCTATTGTGGGAGTGGCTCTGCCCGACTCTTTGAACACCGGCATGTGGTTTCTGGCGGTCATAGTGCTCGCTTATTTCGTGCTTTATTTCGGGTATTTCACTATTTTTGAAGTCATTTGGAACGGTCAGACGCCGGGAAAAAAGAAGGAAGGTCTTAGGGTCATCAAGGATTCCGGCAGGCCGATTACAGCATCGGAGGCTGTCGGCCGCAACCTGATGCGCATCGTGGATCAGTTGCCCGCGTTCTATGCTGTCGGAATTGGTAGCGTGCTGCTAAGCAGCCAAAACAAACGCCTCGGCGATTTCGTTGCGGGCACGATTGTGGTTCACGAAAAGTCGCTGGTGGACGCCAAGCCGGTTTGGGAATCACCCCAGGCCGTACAAGCTGCACCCGCAACCACCTATGGATCGGAGCGGCTTACTTCAGAGGAGTTTGCATTAGTTGAGGCGTTTTTGAACCGGCGGAGTTCGCTCCCTGCCGACGTGCGATTTAACATGGCGGATCAGATCGCGAAGCAGA
>CAZCKI010000656.1:0-1753 GCA_964498815.1 uncultured Burkholderiales bacterium | reverse complement strand
TCGCGAGCGAACGGATTTCCTTGACCAGCACGTTGAACGATTCCGGCATGCCGGCTTCGATCTTGTGCTCGCCCTTGACGATGTTTTCGTAGACCTTGGTGCGGCCCGACGTATCGTCGGACTTGACCGTGAGCATTTCCTGCAAGGTGTACGAAGCGCCGTACGCTTCCAGCGCCCAGACTTCCATTTCGCCGAAGCGCTGGCCGCCGAACTGCGCCTTGCCGCCCAACGGCTGCTGGGTCACCAGCGAGTACGGACCGGTCGAGCGGGCGTGCATCTTGTCGTCCACCAGGTGATGGAGTTTCAGGATGTGCATATAGCCCACCGTCACCGAACGCTCGAAAGCTTCACCGGTGCGGCCGTCGTGCAACACCACTTGCGTCTTGGTGGCGTTGAGCTTCAGCTTGGCGGTGGTTTCTTCGTCGTATGCGAGGTCGAGCATGGCGCGCATTTCGTCTTCGGTTGCGCCGTCGAACACCGGGGTGGCGAACGGAACGCCCTTGACCAGGTTCTTGCTCAGGTCCATGACTTCGTCGTCCGAGAACTGCGAGAGGTCTTCCTTCTTGCCGCTGGCGTTGTAAATGCGATCCAGGAGCTTACGCGCCTTGGCAGCACCTTCGTTGGCCTTGAGCATGTCGCCGATCTTGTGACCGAGGCCCTTGGCGGCCCAGCCCAAGTGGGTTTCCAGAATCTGGCCCACGTTCATCCGCGAGGGCACGCCCAGCGGATTCAGCACGATGTCCATCGGCGTACCGTCGGCCATGAACGGCATGTCTTCCACCGGCACGATCTTCGAGATCACACCCTTGTTACCGTGGCGGCCGGCCATCTTGTCACCAGGTTGCAGGCGACGCTTAACGGCCACATACACTTTGACCATTTTTTGCACGCCGGGCGGCAATTCGTCGCCCTGGGTCAATTTGCGCTTCTTCTCGTCGAAGGCCTTGTCGAATTCCTTGCGGGTCAATTCGAGCGATTCCTTCTGCGCTTCCAGCGCACGTGCATCGTCATCGTCGTTGAGACGGATGTCGAACCAGTCGTGGTGCGGCAGATCTTCCAGGTAGGCCTTGGTCAGCTTGGTGCCCTTGACGATCTTTTTCGGACCGCCCTTGGCAATCTTGCCGATCAGGGTCTTTTCGATACGCTGGAACAAATCTTCTTCAACGATGCGCAGCTGATCGCCCAAGTCCTTCTTGTAGTCCTTGAGTTGTTCGTCGATGATTTGTTGCGCGCGCTTGTCGCGGACGATGCCTTCGCGGGTGAATACCTGCACGTCGATGACGGTGCCAGAAATGCCCGAGGGCACGCGCAGCGACGTGTCTTTCACGTCAGACGCTTTTTCGCCGAAGATGGCGCGCAGCAGCTTTTCTTCCGGGGTCAGCTGGGTTTCACCCTTGGGCGTGACCTTGCCGACCAGCACGTCACCGGCTTCGACTTCCGCGCCGATGTAAACAATGCCCGACTCATCCAGACGGCCCAGCATGCGCTCGGACAGATTGGAAATGTCGCGGGTAATCTCTTCGGGCCCTAATTTGGTATCGCGCGCGACCACCGACAGTTCCTCAATGTGGATCGAGGTATAGCGGTCTTCGGCGACGATGCGCTCGGAGATCAGGATCGAATCTTCGAAGTTGTAACCGTTCCAGGGCATGAACGCCACCAGAAGGTTCTGGCCCAGCGCCAATTCGCCCATATCGGTCGAGGCGCCGTCGGCAATCACATCGCTCTTGGCAATGTGGTCGCCAACCTTCCC
>CAZCKI010000655.1:0-1755 GCA_964498815.1 uncultured Burkholderiales bacterium | reverse complement strand
GCTGCTCATGGTTTCTTCCTTCGGAAAATACGACTGGACGCGAATCGCGCATCCCTTGTCGGGGGTGTTCATTGACAAAGCTCAGACTGCGATAGAGCGGTGCAGGGATTGCAAATCATAGACCATCAATTCGGCCATGTGCTCCATGCCGGCGCAGCCAGCCTTGGCGCCGGCGATGGTGGTGTAGTAGGTGATGCGTCCCTGCAAGGCGGAATTGCGGATCGCCCAGGAATCGCGGATCGAACGCTTGTCTTCCTCGACGGTGTTGACGATCAAGGTGATTTCGCGATTCTTGACCATGTCGACGATGTGCGGGCGGCCTTCCAGCACCTTGTTGACCGGTGTGACCTCCAGGCCGGCTGCTTGCAGGTAGGCAGCGGTTCCCTTGGTGGCCACCAGGCCGAAACCGAGCCCGCGCAGGCTTTTTGCAATGTCGACGATCTTGGCCTTGTCGGCGTTGCGCACCGACAAAAACGCCTTGCCGGCCAGCTCACCAGTGCGCGGCAGCTTCACCCCGGCGCCGATTTGCGATTTAACGAAGGCCTCGGCGAAGGTGGTGCCGATCCCCATCACTTCACCGGTCGACTTCATTTCCGGACCGAGGATGGTATCGACGCCCGGGAACTTGATGAAGGGGAACACCGCTTCTTTCACCGAAAAATACGGCGGCACGATTTCCTTGGTGGCGCCCTGCTCTTTCAAGCTGCGCCCGGCCATGCAGCGCGCCGCGATCTTGGCGAGCGGTAGCGAGATGGCCTTGGAGACGTAGGGCACGGTGCGCGAGGCGCGCGGATTCACTTCCAGCACGAACACGCGGGCTTCCGCCCCCTGCCCCTGGATGGCGAACTGCACGTTCATCAGTCCCACCACATTGAGCGCCAGCGCCATCTCCACCGTCTGGCGGCGCAGTTCATCCTGCAATTCCACCGACAGCGAGAACGGCGGCAGCGAACAGGCAGAATCGCCCGAGTGCACGCCCGCCTGCTCGATGTGTTCCATGATGCCGCCGATCAGCACGTCCCGGCCGTCGCAGATGGCGTCCACATCGACTTCGATGGCGTCGTTCAGGAAGCGGTCCAGCAGCACAGGAGAGTCATTCGAGACTTTCACCGCTTCTCGCATATACCGCTCCAGGTCGCTTTCGACGTGGATGATTTCCATGGCGCGGCCGCCCAGCACATAGCTGGGTCGCACTACCAGCGGGTAGCCGATTTCGCGTGCCTTGATGATGGCTTCTTCGTTGGTGCGCGCGGTACGATTGGGCGGCTGCAGCAATTTCAGATCGTGGATCAATTTCTGGAAGCGCTCGCGGTCTTCGGCGATGTCGATCGAATCGGGTGACGTGCCGATGATGGGTACGCCGTTGGCTTCCAGTGCGCGCGCCAGCTTCAAAGGCGTCTGTCCGCCGAATTGCACGATCACGCCGACCGGTTTTTCCAGATCGACGATTTCCAGCACGTCTTCCAGGGTCAGCGGTTCGAAGTACAAACGGTCGGAGGTGTCGTAGTCGGTCGAGACCGTCTCCGGGTTGCAGTTGACCATGATGGTTTCAAAGCCATCCTCGCGCAGGGCGAGTGCGGCGTGCACGCAGCAGTAATCGAATTCGATGCCCTGGCCGATGCGATTGGGCCCGCCACCCAGCACCATGATTTTTTTGTTGTTGGTAGGCCTGGCTTCGCATTCCTCGTCGTAGCTCGAGTACATATACGCGGTGGAAGTGGCGAACTCGGCGGCGCAGGTATCGACGCGCTTGTA
>CAZCKI010000654.1:0-1764 GCA_964498815.1 uncultured Burkholderiales bacterium | reverse complement strand
TGATCGAACACAAAATCGAAGGCCACACCTGCATCATCACCATCAACAACCCGCCCGCCAATACCTGGACGCCGGAATCCCTGCGCGCCATGAAGGCGCTGGGCCCGCAGCTGGAAGCCAATAAGGACGTTTACGCCGCCGTCATCACCGGCTCAGGCGAAAAATTCTTCTCCGCCGGCGCCGACCTGAAGCGCTTTCAGGACGACAAGGCCGCCGCGCGCGATTTCATCACCGCTTTCGGCGACGCCTTCGAGACCTGGATGAACGTGCGCTTCGTCACCATCGCAGCGATCAACGGCTACGCCATGGGCGGCGGCATGGAGTGCACGCTGGCCTGCGATATCCGCATCATGGAAGCGCACGCGCAAATGGCGCTGCCGGAAGCGGCGGTGGGCCTGTTGCCAGGCGGCTGCGGTACGCAGGTTCTGCCCTGGCTGGTGGGCGAGGGCTGGGCCAAGCGCATGATTCTCACCAATGAGCGCCTCAATGCCGAGACGGCGCTGCGCATCGGCCTGGTGCAGGAGGTGGTGGAAAAGGGCAAGTCCCTGGCGGCTGCCACGGCATTGGCGGAGCGCGTCGCGACGCTGTCGCCCAAGTCGGTTGCATTCTGCAAATCGCTCATGCACAACGCGCGCAACGGCATTTCGGGCCGCGCCGGCATGCTGCTGGAACGCGAGCGCTTCATGGACTTGTTCGAATTCGAAGACCAGCGGGAGGGGGTCAACGCCTTCCTGGAAAAGCGCAAGCCAAATTGGAAGAACGCCTGAGTCACGCTCTGCCCCACTGGATCCCTCATGATTGAAATTGCCAACGGCGAATTGCTCGTCGAGGTGCGCAATCACGTTGCCCACCTGACCCTCAACCGTCCGCAGGCGTTGAACGCCCTCTCCTACGGAATGATCAAGGGCATAGCAGAGCTTTTCACGCGCTGGGCGCGCGACGACAAGGTCAAGGCCGTCGTCCTGCGTGGGGCCGGAGAAAAATCCTTTTGCGCCGGCGGCGACATCCGCGCGTTGCGCGAAAGCGCGCTGGAAAACGGCACGCTGCACCACGACTTTTTTATCGACGAATACCGCCTCGACTACCAGTTGCACCGCTACGTGAAGCCGGTGATCTGTCTGCTGGATGGCATCGTCATGGGCGGCGGCATGGGCATTTCTCAAGGCTCGGGTTTTCGCATCGTCGGCCCGAAAACCAAAATGGCCATGCCGGAGACGGGCATCGGCCTTTTCCCCGATGTGGGCGGCAGCTACTTCCTGTCGCGCTCGCCGTACGGCTTGTACCTCGGCCTGACGGGCAATATGATCACCGCCGCCGACGCGATCGAAGCGGGCTTGGCCGACCGCTACATGATGAGTGAAGCCATCGCCGCACTCACCGCCGCGCTGGACGAACAAAGCTGGTCTGTGCGGCCGGTGGACGATATCGCCGCGTTGATCGAGCGCCACGCCTCGATCCCGGGGCCCGCGCCGCTGGCCGCACAGAAAAAACGGCTCGACCGCCATTTCGCCCCGCAGAACAGCGCCGCACAAATCCTCACCTCGCTGCAGGCCGACCCCGATGCGGAGGCAATCGTCGCGACCCTGCTGAAACGCTCACCCACCCTGCTCGAAGTCACCCGCCGGCAGCTCAACCGCGGCGCCAGGATGCCGCTCGCCGAGTGCTTTCGCATGGAACTGGGCATGATCTACCATTGCTTCGAACACGGGGACTTGATGGAGGGCATTCGCGCCGTCATCATTGACCGCGATAATAAGCCTCGTT
>CAZCKI010000653.1:0-1775 GCA_964498815.1 uncultured Burkholderiales bacterium | reverse complement strand
TGCCTGGCGTCGGAAGAGCCCATGCTATTTTTTCTCGGGAAGCTGCGGTCCGCCGGTCGGTGGCAGCAGCGAATTGTTTTCCTTGAGGAACGTTCCCTGTTCATTGCGGATGTAGTCGTAGCGGTCGCTGGTGACCCGGTCGGAGGCCTTGGCGTCGCGCAGCACATAGGGCCGCAGGAACACCATCAGATTGGTCTTGTCGCGGCTCTTGGTTTGCGATTTGAACAGATTGCCCAATACCGGGATATCGCCCAGCAGTGGCACCTTGCTCTCGTCGTTCTTGGTGTCGTCGGAGATCAATCCGCCGATGACCAGGATTTCGCCGTCGTCGGCCAGGATGGTGCTTTCCACCGATCGCTTGTTGGTGATGAGGTCGGCGGACTTGATGGTGGCGCTCGAGGCTTGAACGCTGGAGATTTCCGTGTAGACCTTCAGCTTGACCCCGCCGCCTTCGGCGACCTGCGGCGTGACCCTCAAGGTAAGGCCGACGTCCTTGCGTTCGATAGTCTGGAACGGGCTGGTCGAAGAGGATGAGGTCGTCGTCGTGTAGCTGCCGGTGATGAAGGGCACGGTCTGGCCGACCACGATCTTGGCTTCCTCGTTGTCCAGGGTCAGGATGTTGGGCTTGGACAGCACATTGTTCTTGGTGTCGGCTTCCAGCGCGCGCGCCAGGGCGGTGAGGCCCACCACTGTGGTGCCGCCGATGGTGACCGAGCCGCGCACCACGCCCAGGTTCAATCCCTGGCCCAGGGTGGTCAGATTGGTCGCGCCGGCGATGATATTGGAGCCACCCGTGGTGGAGCCGAAGTTGGTGCCGCCGATGATGTTGGCGCCGCTGCGGTTGAGACCCGACAAATCCTGCCACTGAATGCCGAACTCGGACGCCATCGAGGTACTCACCTCCACGATCAGCGCCTCCACCAACACCTGGGCGCGGCGAGCATCGAGTTTGTCGATCACCGCGCGCAGCGAGTTATAGACATGGTCGGGGGCGACGATCACCAGCGAATTGGTGGCGGCGTAGGCCTGGATGCTGCTCGAGACCGCACCGCTCGATGCCGTTGCCGCGGTCGTACCGGACACCGAGGCGGTACCGGCGTTGGCCGACACCACCGGAGAGATCGCGTTGGTGGTGGAAGCGCTGCTGCCGGCAAGCAATCCACGCAGGGTATCGGCCAGCTTGACCGCCTCGGCGTTGCGCAGGTAGACGACGTGAATATTGCCGCCCTCGGCGGTGGGGATGTCGATGCCGGCCACCAGCGCCTTGATGCGCGTGACCAGCGCGGGTGTGTCGGCACGCACGACCAGACTGTTGGTGCGTGGCTCGACGCCGATAGCGAGCTTGGGTTGCGCGCCGGGGTTGGCCGGGCTCACATTGGCCTCCGGCATCAGGCGCGTGAGCAGATTGGCGGCGTCCACCGCGCTCGCGTAGCTAAGCTTGATCACCTGCACATCGGTGCTGACCGGCACGTCGATCGAGGCGATGATCTTGGCGATGCGCTTTACATTTTCGGCGTAATCGGTGATCACCAGGGTGTTGTTGCCGGGGTAGGCGCCGATAAAATTGTTCGGCGCCACCAAGGGGCGCAGCACCGTGACCAGTTGCGCGGCCGATTCGTTTTGCAGCACGAACACCTGGGTGACGATGCGGTCGCCGGAAATTTTTGTACCGCCATCGATCACGGTGCCGGAGGTCTTGGCATCGGCTTCCGGAACGATCTTGACGACACCGTGTTCCTCGATGGTCGCAAAGCCCTGCACGCGCAGCGCCGACA
>CAZCKI010000652.1:0-1777 GCA_964498815.1 uncultured Burkholderiales bacterium | reverse complement strand
CTGGCCCTGATCGGCGATGCCATCTATACCAATCCTTTCGTGATGGGCTACGGCTTTCAAAAGGGTCTGATTCCCCTCAAGTTGGAATCCATCTTGCGCGCCATCGAATTGAACGGCGCTTCCGTGGACAAGAACAAGCAGGCCTTCGACTGGGGCCGCCGCGCCGCCGTCGATTTGCATTCGGTGCAGAAGATGGCTACGCCGCCAGAAGCGAAGCCGGAATCGCAGCATCTGTCGGAGTCGATCGAGGAGATGGTCGCGCGGCGCAAGACCTTCCTCACCGATTACCAGAACGCCGCCTACGCCGAGCGCTATGCGGCGCTGTTGGCCGGCGTGCAAAAACTCGAAGCCGAAAAATTCCCCGGCAAGAAAGCGCTATCGGCCGCCGTCGCCCGCTACGCCTTCAAGCTGATGGCCTACAAGGATGAGTACGAAGTCGCGCGCCTCTACAGCCGGACTGATTTCCGCAAGCGCATCGCCGACCAGTTCGAAGGCGACTACAAACTCAATTTCCACCTCGCCCCGCCGATCATGAACAAGCCCGACCCGGTCACTGGTGAAGCGGGAAAGAGTGTGTTCGGTCCCTGGGTGATGTCGCTGTTTTCGGTGCTTGCCAACTTCAAGGGCCTGCGCGGAACGGCGCTCGACATCTTTGGGTATTCAGCGGAACGCAAGATGGAGCGCCAACTGATCGCGGACTACGAAAAAACGCTACAGGAACTGCTGAATAAGCTGACGTCCGACAACTACGACCTTGCCGTGGACATCGCCTCGATTCCCGAGCACATCCGTGGCTATGGACACGTGAAGCACGCGCATTTTGTAGAAGCGAAAAAGCGCGAGTGGGAGTTGCTGGAGAAATTCCGCAATCCGGTGGCGGGGGTGAAGGAGATTCGAATTAAGGCGGCTGCTTGATTTCTTGCCGTCAGCGAGTCAATTTACGGTAGTTTGATACCGTCATTCCAGCGAAGGCTGGAATCCGGTCCGAGCCATGTTCGGCACTTGGTATGAACTGGGCCCCAGCCTTCGCTGGGGCGACGTGCCGAAGACTATGCTTACAGCTTGTCCAACTGCGTGCGCAAGTCGTCCAGTTTTGCTGACTTTTCAAGCAAGCGTTGCTTCTCCTGTGCAACGACTGTGGCGGGAGCCCGGTCGACGAAGCTCGGATTGCCGAGCTTGGCGTTGGTGCTGGCGATTTCATTATCCAAGCGCGCAATTTCCTTGCCCAGCCTCGCACGCTCAGCCTCTACATCGATTTTGATGTCGAGCATCCATTTACCGGTCGATGTAACCGCGACCGGCGCATTGGTCGCAGGGAGTTCCGTCACGGTCTGCGCATTTGAAATCCTGGCGAGAGCATTCAAATACGGCAATTGTTCCTGTGCGGAGTCTAACGACCCGCTGGGCAATACATACAAGGGAACGCGAAGCGCAGGCGAGACATTCATTTCGCCCCGCAAATTGCGGACGGCGTCAATCGACTGCTTGAGCGTCGATACCAGGGCCTCCGCCGCAGCGTCGATTTTTTCCGGCTGCGAAACCGGGTAGGGTGCCAGCATAATGGTGTCGCCGGTCTTGCCCGCCAAGGGTGCCACCTTTTGCCACAGTTCTTCGGTGATGAACGGGATGATGGGATGCGCCAGACGCAGCGTCGTTTCCAGTACGCGGATCAGCGTGCGGCGGGTGGCGCGCTGCTGGGCTTCATTGCCGTTTTGCAACTGTACCTTGGCCAGTTCCACATACCAGTCGCAGTACTCGTCCCAGACGAATTGATAGA
>CAZCKI010000651.1:0-1777 GCA_964498815.1 uncultured Burkholderiales bacterium | reverse complement strand
ACTGGCCATGGCAGGGCTCCGGATTGTGATGGACGGCATTGTAGCCGGGACCGGGACGGGCGGGGATATTGCGCGTGCCGGCCTTGCCATCGCGGCAATCCGCCGTTGCGCCTCCTGCGTGCCTACGTGGCGACTTACTGCTTGACCAGTTCCACCCGCCGATTCTTCGCCCGCCCGGCTTCGCCGTCGTTCGACGCCACCGGTGCATACGGCCCATTGCCGTAGGCCCTGAGGCGCGCGGCGTCGATGCCGTGGGTTTTGACGAGGGCCTGCACCACGGATTGCGCGCGATCCTGGGAAAGCTTCATGTTCGATTCCAGGTTGCCCGCATTGTCGGTATGGCCGACCACGTACACCTTGAGACCGGCGTCACCCTTCAAAAGCTTGGCAAGCTCGCCGGTGGCGGCGGCCGACTCGGCTTTCAATTCCGATTTGCCGGTCTCGAAATAGATGCCTTCCATGGTGATGTGGCCGGTCGCCTTGAGGCCCTCGCCCAGGGCGGCCGCATTGGCGACCAGGTCCTGGGCCATGGCCGCTTTTTCGACGATGGTCAGGATGTACTTGCCGGTGTAATCAGCCCAGACCTCGATCCACAGCTCCTTGCCGTCCTTGCTGAGGGTAAGGGTTTCCTTGCTTGAATCGCTTGCCACCAGCATGCCGCCGACCTGCTTGATCGCGTTTTCGACGTTTCGCAACAACTGCAAGGTGCTGGGCTTGGTGGTGAGACTGGCCGGGGGTTGGTAGCGAAGGTTGGTGAACTGCCCCTCCACCTGGGTAGTCTTGCCCTTGCCGCTGGCGAAGGCATAGCTGTCGAACTGCTTTTGCGTGCAGGACTGGATCCAGTAGTCCGGTATGCGTGACAGCAGCGGATGATCCTGGCAATTCGCGGCATCCTTGTCGGCCGCAAAGGCGGCAGCAGCAAAAAGGGACAGGACGGTGACGGCAAGACAGCGAGCGCTATGCATGACTGGCTCCTTTGCCATCGAAAAAGTGGGGGCAGCACGATGGCGGAGTCCAGCTTAGGCGCCTTGGCGGCCGATGGCAATCGGCAGGGACTTTCCGAGCGGGCCAATCCGGCGTATGATTTTCGCTTTCTTCCCCCGCTGAGGATATTTCGATGAAAAGAGTGATTGTTTGCGCCGCAGGCGCACTGATGCTGGCGCTGCTATCTGCCTGCGCGACAACCGATGTAGCCGACAACTCCGATCGCAAGGAAGAGAAGATTTATGTGACCGGCAGTCGGGTGCCCAAGAAGGACACCTCCGACGTCATCACCGTCAGCCCCAAGGCACTGGAAACGGCCCTGCAGGGAACGGTCTCGGTCAACGCCGGCGGAAGATAATCGCGGCGTAGATCGAATATTGCAAAAAGGGCCGCGTGAGCGGCCCTTTTTATTGGCAGGCAAGGATGCCCTACGGCCATCGGTGCCGCAATCATTCGTGCCGCAGGCACTCCACAGGCTGTAGTCTGGAGGCTCGTCTCGCTGGGTAAAAACCAAAAAAGACGCCGATGCCGCAGCTAAACACGGTGGCGATCACCACCGCCTTGAGGCCGATCGACATATCGAATTTTCCGCTGGAAGTAACCGCCGCCGCCAGGCCTGCCGACAGCGCAACGCCGATCACGCCGCTCACCAGGCAAATCGACACCGCCTCGATCAGGAACTGCCACAGCACGTCCGCGGGTCGCGCGCCGATCGCCATGCGGATGCCGATTTCGCGGGTGCGCTCGGTGACGCTGACCAGCATGATGTTCATGATGCCGATGCCGCCCACCA
>CAZCKI010000650.1:0-1785 GCA_964498815.1 uncultured Burkholderiales bacterium | reverse complement strand
ACATGATCTGGCCCGACTGGCAATAGCCGCACTGCACCACGTCCTCGGCGATCCAAGCCTCCTGCACGCGCTTGCCGAGGGCGGACAAGCCGATATCCTCGATGGTCGTGACGCGCTTGCCCTGCACCGCCGAAAGGGGCGTCATGCAGGCACGCACCGCTTCGCCGTCGACGTGGACGGTGCAGGCCCCGCACAGGGCCATGCCGCAGCCGAACTTGGTGCCGGTTTTTTGCAGTTGGTCGCGCAAAAACCACAAAAGCGGCGTGTCTGCCGCGACATCAGTTTCGATGCGCTCGCCGTTCACGGTGAAATGGGTCATGAGGAACTCCGCGGGAAGGGTATACCCCGGCAAAAACCGGGATCGACATTGGACAGGTCGGCAATCCGAAAGTTTACGCGGAAATGGATGCCTTGCGAGTGTCAGCACATGGCGTCGGCAACCGTATCCGGCACGTCCGGCAGCCGTCGCGCGTGGCTCGCAGTGTATGATTCCGGCATGCCGAAAAAACTGTTTCCCAACCCTGCGGATTGCGAAGCGGCGTTTTACGACGCCCTCGAGCGGGCCGACCTCAATCTGATGATGGCGGTGTGGGCAGACGAACCGGACATCATCTGTATTCACCCGCAAGGCCCGCGTTTGGCGGGACCCAGCGCGATCCGGGCCAGTTTTGCCGACATTTTTTCGCACGGAGCCTCGATGCAGCTCAAAGTCAGCGAGTTGCGCCGTCACGTCGGCCAGACGCTGGCCATCCACAACGTCTACGAAACCATCACCTTGCGCAGCGACCCCGGCACCACCGTTGCGGAAGCACCGCCGGTGCTGGCCACCAATGTGTACCTGCTGACCCCGCACGGCTGGCGGATGATCGTCCACCACGCCTCGATCGCGCCGCAAGGGACAACCGCGGAGGAACAAGGCGTCGCGCGGATCCTGCATTGATGCATCGTCGACTCGCCGCACTGCTCCTGCTGGCCCTGCCCTGCTGCGTGGTGGCCGGCGCCGCGCCAAGTTACGATCTGAACAAGGTGGTGCGGATGGCGGCGCAGTCGGGCGAGAAGAGCTTCGATTGCGGGGTCGAGTCGGACGAATTCTCCGACACGATGTGCGATTGCATTTTCGACCCCCTGCTGCAATACGACCACCTGGCGCGGCCGATCAAATTGCAGCCGAGGACGGCGGTCGCGCTGCCGGAAGTCTCGCCCGACGGCCGCGTCTACACGCTAAAGGTCAAGCCGGGTATCTATTTCACCCCCGACCCCGCCTTCCATGGTGTACAGCGCGAACTGACGGCCGCAGATTACGTGTACAGTCTGAAGCGCTTGCTCGACCCGGGGCTGAAGTCGCAGTGGAAATTTCTGCTCGACAACAACGTGCGCGGCTTGAACGAACTCTACGAACAAGCCAGCAAGACCGGGCGCTTCGACTACGACAAGCCGATCGCCGGACTCGAAGCGAGCGACCGCTACACGCTGGTGATCCGGCTGAAAGAGCCCGATTACAATCTTTCGTACATGCTCGCCCTGCCACCGACGGCCGCGGTCGCGCGCGAGGTGGTCGAATATTACGGCCGATCGTTTTCCGAGCACCCGGTCGGCACCGGGGCTTTCCAACTCAAGAGCTGGCGGCGCGCATCGCAGATTGTGCTGGAGGCGAACCCCGGCTATCGCGAAGAATATTTCCAGTCGGCCGGCAGCGACGATCCGCGCGACCAGGCCATTATCGAGCACTTGCGCGGCAAACGCCTGCCGCTGGTAGGCCGTATCGAACTGAGCCCCATCGAGGAA
>CAZCKI010000649.1:0-1788 GCA_964498815.1 uncultured Burkholderiales bacterium | reverse complement strand
CCTTCTTACCAATCCCCCGTCACCTGCAAATGGATCGATACGCCCGCACAGCGACGCGATGATCTGGCCCGTAGCGGCTCGCGGCCGTGGGAGGGGATGGCGAGCGAGCAGAAGGATGCCGAGCGTCGCAAGCAAGCAGCCGGGCAAGAAATGGACCGGGTGGCGGAGGAGATTGCCGTCGAGTCTTGGCGGCAGTTGCCGGAGGGGCAGAAGAGGGTGTTGTTGTAGCGGCCGATAGCTATGAGGTCACCGTAAAAAGAGCGATGTCATTCTGAGGGCATAGCCCGAAGAATCTCATCCGCCCAATGCGAAGGGATGAGGTCCTTCACCCGAAAGACCGGGTTCAGGACGACAGGTTTTTTTTGCTTTCGCACATTCATTGTCAAAGGAAATCCATGAACCAAATCGAAGTTCCGCAAGAAGTCGAGCAAGAACCTGCGCAGGAACCCACCGGCGAGGAAAGCCGGCCCTCGATGGAGCAGACCATCGCCGACACCTGGAAGGAAATCGCCGGCCGCGAGGCGGGGGAGGATGAGCCGCGCGACGGTGAAGGACGATTCGTGAAACGGGTGGGCGAGAAGGAGACCGGCGAAACAGGCGACGGGGCTGCGGGAGACGAGGCGGAAGATACGGCATCCGAAGCCCCCGCCGTCGAACGCCGCGTACCCAACACCTGGCGCAAGACCGCCGCTACCGAATGGGCGCAGCTGAGCCCTGTGGTGCAGGACGAAATCCTCAAGCGCGAAAACGACGTGCGCCAGGGTATCGACCAATACCGCGAGGCGGCGTCGCGCGCAACCCAGTTCGACAAGGTGGTGGCGCCGTACATGGCGACCATCAAGTCTTTCGGCATAGATCCGCATGTGGCCATCGGCGAGCTATTGGCGGCGGACCACCGCTTGCGCTACGGCAGCCCGCAGGAAAAGGCCCACTATTTTTCGCACCTGGCGCAGAGCTATGGTGTGGACGTCAATCATCTAAAACTTCCCCAGGCGCCGCAGATCGATCCGCATGTTTCGGCGCTGATGCAGGAAGTGAATACGCTCAAGTCACAGCAGGCTAGGGTGGAGCAGCACCGGCAGGCGCAGGTGGAAAACTCGCTCAACGGCGAGATCGCCAGCTTTGCCCGGGACAGGGAACATTTCGCGGACGTGGCGGAAGACATGGCGGCGCTGATCCAGATCGGACGCGCCGACGGTCTGCCGGACGCCTACGAAAAGGCCTGCCGCATGAGCGACCGGGTACAGCAATCGCTGCAGGCCAAACGGCTTGCCGACCAAAGGGCCCAGGCCATGCGCAAGGCCAAGGAAGCCAGGAACGCAGCGGCCACCAATGTCCGCACGCGGGGAACCCTCCCCGCGAGGGCGCCGCTGGGTTCCATGGAAGACACGATACGGGCCGAGGCTAAGCGTCTCGGCTTTTAAGGATTGGCCAACTCCCTGGCCGTTCGCCCTGAGCTTGTCGAAGGGCGTTCGTCATTTGGCGCAATTGCGCGCTTCTCCGCTCGTACTTCGACAGGCTCAGCACGAACGGAGAAGTGGTTGGCCATTCCCAACTCACTAAGGAGGCAATATGCCAGCAGGCATTTCCAGCATCATTACGGCGTGGACGGAGCTCGCTTCGACCACTTACCGTAACCACAGCAAACAGGTGGCCGACCAGGTCACCAAGCACAACGCGCTCTTCCGGCGCTTGAGCGAAAAGGGCAAGGTTCGATTGGAAGACGGTGGACTCACCATCGTCCAGCCGCTCGATTACCAGGCCACTAGCACTTATCAGCGCCACTCC
>CAZCKI010000648.1:0-1796 GCA_964498815.1 uncultured Burkholderiales bacterium | reverse complement strand
GTCGGGGTCCAGTGCCCAGTCGATGGCCGCCAGGAAATCGTGCGAATAGCCGCTGTTGCTCATCGATGCGGCAGGGCGCTGCGGGTCGTTACGTACCCGCGCGGTGGCATCGACCGGTTTCGCGCCCACCACCATCCAGTACATCACTCCGCCCAGTGCGTACAGGTCGCCCCACGGTCCCTGCGCGCCGGCGTCGCCATACTGTTCGAGCGGCGCATAGCCGGGACTTACCAGCGCCGTCATTTCGCCGCTGTTACTCTGCGCGCGGGCGGCGCCGAAATCGAGCAGTACCGGGCTGCCGTCGTCGCGAATGTAAATGTTGCCCGGCTTGATGTCGCGATGCAGGTAGCCGGCGCGATGAATGGTGGCGAGGCCGTCGAGCAGCGACAGGGTCATTCTGGTGACGGTGGACTGCATCAGCGGCTGGCGCGGCGCAACCCAATCGGCGAGGGAGGCGCCTTGCACGTATTCCATCACCATATAGGCGGTCTGGTAGCACTCGAAATACCGCATCACCCGCACGATATTGGGATGGCGGAACGTGGCGAGAGTACGCGCCTCGTCGAGAAAGCGGGTGAGGCCCCAGGTGAAGGCAGCTCCTTCGGTGTCCGCGCCGGGGGCGACCGAGAGATCGGCCTGGCGGGTTGCTACGTTGGCGGGCAGGTACTCCTTGATCGCCACCGGCAGATTCAGTTTCAGGTCGGTGGCGAGATAGGTGAGGCCGAAGCCGCCCGCGCCGAGGACTCGCTCCAGGCGATACTCGTTCAGTACGTGCCCGACGGGCAGCGCGGTGCCTGCGAACATGCGGCTTCGCGGCTACTGGTCGATCAAGGAAATCGCCTTGGCGAGACTGCGTCGCATGCGATTGAAGGACTTGGCGAGCAGGGCCATTTCATCCTTGCCGCGATCGGCGAATTCGGGAATCGTCATATTGCCGGTGCTGATCTCGTTGGCGGCCTCGGACATATCGGTGATGGGTCGCACGATCAGCAGGGACAGCATCACGTTGAGGATGATGAACAGCACCACGAATACGCCGGTCAGCGAGGCCATGAAGGTATAAAAGGCGCGATTGGCATTGGCGATCGGCAGGGTCATCGGCACCGAGACGATTTGCGCGCCCACCGTTTCCCTGAGTTTCCAGCCGAAACCGTTGTTGGGACCATAGAGCTTGATCATGGGGGCTTGGGCGCGGTCCGGCGTGCTGTGACAGGCGAGGCAGCCCTCTTCGCTCACGACCAGCGGACGGGCCAGGTACAGCGACTGCCCGGTTGCGGCGGCGCGCGTTCCGGTCAATTCGTCCAGCGCGGCACTGCTGCGGAAGGCATTGACCACATCGGTCTCCCATTCCACCGCCCGGTCGCGCAGGTTCATCGGGTTCAGCACCGCTTCCTTGTAGTTGTAGTCGCTGTACTTCACGCGCAACTGGTTCATCATCTCGGTTGCGGCAAAGGCGGGTACGCTTTCCGGCAGAAAGGTGTCCGGCTGGTAGTCGAGCTTGGGACTGATGCTCTTTTGCGTGTAATGCCGCATCGATAAGGCGGCTTCCATGATGACGCCGGCATTGCGCAACACTTCATCGCGGGCATTGCTTTGCAGCAGGTTGTAGGACACGTAGCCGCTGACGCCAAGTCCCAGGGCAAATACCAGCAGCAGGACCAGGTTAAATTTGGTTCGTAATCCCATTTCGGTTCCCGTATCTAATTATGTTGGCGAGTTGGCGGCTGAGCCATCCGCACATCGTGGATGGGCAATTTGCCAAATAAGGCCAAATATACGGACCAAACCGAAAATCG
>CAZCKI010000647.1:0-1813 GCA_964498815.1 uncultured Burkholderiales bacterium | reverse complement strand
AAGGTTCGATCACCACGGCGAGATTCTCGCGGCGCGCGGCGAACATGAGCAGGGTCTCGGTGTCGCCGTGCATTTTTTCGTTGAGGACGATGTCGCGCAGGCGTTCGGCCAGCGGATTGCCGCCGGGCTCGCGGGTGGTTACCACTTCGTGATTTTCGGCACGGATACGCGAGGCGAGGAAATCGAGGTGCGAGGACTTGCCCGCGCCGTCGATGCCTTCCAGTGTGATGAATTTGCCTGTCATGCTGCTCGCATTGTCACTTTAGGAATCGTCATCCTGAACGAAGTGAAGGATCTCATCCGATGGAGTTGAGGCGCCGTTTGAAGGGATGAGATCCTTCGCTTTGCTCAGGATGACAATCAAGGGCGGAAAAACTATCGGTGCAACTGGTATTTGGCCACGGCGCGATTGTGCTCTTCGAGCGTTTTCGAAAAATAGCTGCTGCCATCACCCTTCGACACGAAGTATAGCTTGTCCGACTGTGCCGGCTGCAGCGCCGCGCGCAACGACGCGTTGCCAGGAAGCGAAATTGGTGTCGGCGGCAGGCCGTCGCGGGTATAGGTGTTGTAGGGCGTGTCAGTGACGAGATCGACTTTGCGCAGGTTGCCGTCGAATTTGGCACCCAGTCCGTAGATTACGGTAGGATCGGTCTGCAGCCGCATCGGCAGCTTCAGGCGATTGACGAAGACGGATGCGATCATCGGCCTATCCTCGACGCGCCCGGTTTCTTTTTCGATGATGGAGGCCATGATCAGGGCTTCGTAGGATGACCGGTACGGCAGATCCGGTGCGCGCGCGTTCCACGCTTCCGCCAATTTGCGTTGCTGCGTCTGGTAGCTCTTCTTCAGCAGATCGAGGTCGGTGGTGCCGGCCGCATAGCGATAGGTGTCGGGAAAAAACAGGCCTTCGGGAAAATTTTCGGTCGCCCCTACCTGGGCCAGCACGTCGGCGACCGGCACGCCTTTCAGGGTCACCTTGATGCCGGGCGCCTGCTCGAGCTGCGCACGCAGGTCGGCGAAGGTGATGCCTTCGACGAAGGTGATCGACATGGGAATGACGTCGCCGTCGACCAGCTTTTGCAGCAGCGTAAGCGGTGTGCTGCCCGGATCGAGCCGATAGTTGCCGGCCTGGATACTGCCGGCCTGGCCGGTGATGCGGCCGACCAGCCATAGCATGCGCGCGTCGCAGTCGAGGCCTTCGTCGACCAGTTTTTTTGAGAGCCCCTTCCAGGTCGCGCCTTTTTCGACGGTGAACTCGAACGGCATTGGGTGCGATGGGCTGACTTCCAGCGGGCGGTGCGCGAACGCGTTCAGCAATACACCTCCGATGACGACCGAGATCAGCGCCAGCAGGAACAACAGCAGGATCAGGCGTTTCAAAGTCCGGCCCGAAGAGCGGGGAAGTTCAGCGGAACTTCTTGATGATGAGCGAGCCGTTGGTACCACCGAAACCGAAGGAATTCGACATGGCCACCTCGATCTTCATTTCGCGCGCGCTGTTGGCACAGTAGTCGAGATCGCATTCCGGATCCTGGTTGACGATATTGATGGTCGGCGGCGAGATCTGGTGATGGATCGCGAGCGTGGCGAACAGCGCCTCGATGCCGCCGGCGGCGCCGAGCAGGTGGCCGGTCATCGACTTGGTGGAATTGACGACGAGCTTTTTGGCGTGTTCGCCGAAGGCCGCTTTCATGGCCGCCGTCTCGTTCTTGTCGCCCAGCGGTGTGGAGGTGCCGTGCGCGTTCACGTACTGGATGTCCTCGGCATTGATGTGGCCGTTGCGCAGGGCCGCCAGCATGCCGCGACGCGGTCC
>CAZCKI010000646.1:0-1815 GCA_964498815.1 uncultured Burkholderiales bacterium | reverse complement strand
GCAACTTGGTGTTCGAATTCGAAGCGACATTCATCACCGAAAAATCGTTGGCCAGGAACGACGCCACCAGACAGCCGAAGGCAAAGGCGATAAACAGGAACTGACCCTGCGCCAGCGCTCGGGCGGTGCCGGTCATGCGGGCATCGCCGCGCGCCGCGCCCACCAGCGGCACGATACCCAGGGTCAGCGCCAGACACAGCGCCAGGATCAAGGCGAAATGACCGAGTTCCGGAATCATGGCTTGGCCGCCGGCTGGGTGGTGACCGCTTTCTGACCGGCGAAGATTTCGCCCTGGATCGGATGGCCCGAACGCTTCAATGCTTCCGCAGCTTCCGGCGGCATGTAATTCTCATCGTGCTTGGCGAGCACTTCGTTGGCGTGAAAGATGCCGTCGGCGCCGATCTTGCCCTGCACCACGGCGCCTTTGCCCTCGCGAAACAGGTCGGGAAGGATACCGGTGAAAACGACTGGAACGGATTGCGCCATATCGGTCACCGTGAAACTGACGGTCAGTCCGTCGGTGGTGCGCTTGAGGCTGCCCGCCGTCACCAGTCCGCCGAGGCGGAAGGCGCGATCCTGCGGCGTCTTGTGCTCGGCCACTTCGCTCGGGGTATGAAAGGCGACGATATTGGTTTTAAACGCGTTGAGAATGAGGCCGGTGGCGGCGCCGATCACGGCCAGACCCGCGACGATCCAGATGAAACGCTTGTGGCGCGGCTTCACGGCTGCACTCCTGTCTGGTTACGCACGGCCCTGGTGCGTGCGCGCAGCAAAAATAATTCCAGCGCCAGCCCCAGGAAAAAGACGCTGAAGGAGCCCCACAGGTAAAAGTCACGTTCCGTCATGATGTCCCGTCCGCAATTCGCCACGTTCTTCAATGATGACACGCACCCGCACCATCGCTACCGCAATCGAATACATCCAGCAGGCCAGGGTCATCAGCAGCATGGCGAGCAGCATGATGTGGGCCATCTTGGGGGCAGCCGTCATCGAAATCGTCGAACCTTGGTGCAGGGTGTTCCACCATTGCACCGAAAAATAAATGATCGGCACATTCACCGAACCTACGATCGCAAGCAGAGCGCCGGCCTTGTCGCGGCGGCGCGTGTCTTCGATGGAATGAATCAACGCGAGGTAGCCGATATAGAGAAACAACAAAATCAAGGCGGAGGTCATGCGCGCATCCCACAGCCAATAGGTGCCCCAGGTCGGACGGCCCCACAGGGCGCCGGTCCACAGCATCAGCGCGGTGAACAGCGCGCCGGTGGGTGCCAGCGCCTCCATCATCATCGAGGAGAGGCGGGTATTGAAGGTCAGCGCCATCACGCCATAGCCCGCCATCAAGAGGTAAATGAACATGCCCATCCAGGCGGCGGGAACGTGGATGAAGATGATGCGATAGACCTCGCCCTGCTGGAAATCGCTGGGCGCCACCACCAGCCCGAAGTACATGCCGGCGGCGCCGAACAGGGCGGCGAGAGCCGCGAACCACGGCCACAGTTTTCCGGCCAGCGGGTGAAAGGAAACGGGCGAGGCGTATTTGAAAATATTCACGATCCGTCCAATGCAATCCTGATGGCGGCGGCGGCGGCGAACGGCGTCGCCAGCCCGCCCAGCAAGGTACCTGCGCCGAGCAGCGACAAGTGAGCGTCATAGGCAATGCCGGTCATGGCCGCCTCGGTGGCGCCGGCGCCGAAAATCAGCACCGGTATGTATAACGGTAGCACGAGCAAGGCGGTCAGCACGGCGCCGCCGCGCACACCGAGCGTGAGAGCAGCGCCGATGGCGCCGATCATGGTCAGGATCGGCGTGCCG
>CAZCKI010000645.1:0-1819 GCA_964498815.1 uncultured Burkholderiales bacterium | reverse complement strand
GGTCAGGTCGTCGAGAATCCAGAACGAGCGGCCATGCGTGGCGACGACCAGATCGTTGTCCTTGATGACCAGGTCGTGAATGGGGGCGGTGGGCAAATTCAGTTGCAAGGACTGCCAGCGCGCGCCGTCGTCGAAACTGACGTACACGCCGGATTCCGTGCCGGCATAGAGCAGCCCCCTGCGGACAGGATCTTCGCGGACCGCGCGGACGAAGTCGTTGTCGCGAATGCCGGTGACAATCTTGGTCCACGTCTTTCCGAAATCGGCGGTCTTATAGATGTACGGACGATCGTCGTCGGACTGATAGCGGTTGGCAGCCACATAGGCGGTGCCGGCATCGTGCGGGGAAGTGGAGATCAGGCTGATGCGGCTCCATTCCGGCAAGTCTTTGGGCGTGACGTTCGACCAAGTCTTGCCGGCATCGCGCGTGAGTTGAACCCAGCCGTCATCGGTGCCGACCCAGATGAGGTCTTTCTCTTTCGGCGATTCCGCGATGGAGAAGATGGTGTCGTAATACTCGACGCTGGTGTTGTCGTGCGTGATGGGACCGCCGGAGGAGCCCTGCTTGGATTTGTCGTTGCGCGTGAGATCGGAACTGATGGCGGTCCAGCTCATCCCGCCATTGGTGGACCGGAAGAGGACTTCACCGCCGTGATAAAGCACGTTGGGATCGTGGATGGAAATGACAATCGGCGCGGTCCACTGAAAGCGGTGCTTGAGTTCGGCGGCGCCTGCGCCCATGGGGTTTTCGGGCCAGGCGTTGATTTCCTGGGCCTGTCCGGTGCGCTTGTCGAAGCGGGTTATGTGGCCTCCATAGCAGCCGGCGTAAACGATGCTGGCATCCCGGGGGTCGGGAGCGATGTAGCCGGATTCGCAGCCGCCTACCGTGTACCAGTCGGGCCGGTCAATGGCGCCCGCGTTGCTGCGGCTGGCGATGGCCACGGTGGAATTGTCCTGCTGGGCACCATAGACGTAGTAGGGCCACTGGTTGTCTGTAATGACGTGGTAAAACTGCGCGGTGGGTTGGTTGTCCTGGCGGGTCCAAGTGCGGCCGCCGTTCGTGGAGACGTTGGCGCCGCCGTCGTTGGAATTAATCATGCGGTCGGGATTGTGAGGGTCAATCCACAGGCCGTGATGATCGCCGTGCGGGGCGGGCACGATAGCGAAGGTGCGGCCGCCGTCGTTTGAGCGATACATTCCGGTATTGAGAATATAGACCGTGTCGAGACTCTTGGGGTCGGCAAAAACGTGGGTGTAATACCACGCGCGCTGGCGGAAGCGGCGGTCGTCGGTCATCCGGCGCCAGGTGTCGCCGCCGTCGTCGGAGCGGAAGAGGCCGCCTTCGTCGGCCTCGATCAAGGCCCACACGCGATTGGCGTCTGCGCCGGATACTGCAACGCCGATGCGACCGAGGATGCCCGCAGGAAGGCCGCCACCTTCGATGCGCTTCCAGGTGCTGCCGCCGTCGGAGGAGCGATACAAGCCGCTGCCGGGCCCGCCGCTCGAGGCGCTATAGGCGTTGCGATACGCCTCCCACAACGCTGAATAGAGGATGTTGGAGTTTCCGGGCGCGAAGACCACGTCAATCCCGCCAGATTTTTCGTCCTTGTAGAGAACTTTGTCCCACGTTTTGCCGCCGTCGCTGGTGCGAAAAATGCCGCGCTCGGCGTTGGCGCCGAAGACGTGGCCGAGGGCAGCCACAAAAACAATGTTGGGATTTTTCGGATGAATGGCGATGCGGCCGATGTGGCGCGAGTCGCGCAGGCCGACGTTGGTCCAGGTTTTGCCCGCGTCGGTGGATTTGTACACGCCGTCGCCG
>CAZCKI010000644.1:0-1823 GCA_964498815.1 uncultured Burkholderiales bacterium | reverse complement strand
GCCGTGCGGCTTGCAATGGATGGCATTGCCCAGCTGGCCGCCGCCGGAGTCATTGCCGGCACGCGGGACGTCGCCCATGCCCTGCGCGGTCGGCACCGAGTACTCCGCCATCGCCTGACGGGTGAGGCGCTGATGGTCGCGGAATTTGACGCGGCAGAGGTTCATCACGCCGTCCATCATCGCCACTTCCACGTACTGTCCCTGCCCCGTGCGGTTGGCCTGGTGCAGGGCGGCCAGGAGGCCGATCGCCAGATGCAGGCCGGTGCCGGAGTCACCAATCTGCGCACCGGTCACAAACGGTGGGCCGTCGGGCACGCCGGTGGTGCTCATCGAGCCGCCCATCGCCTGCGCCACGTTTTCATAGGCCTTGAAGTCCGCGTAGGGGCCGGAGGAGCCGAAGCCCTTGATCGAGCCCATGACAATCTTGGGGTTGATCTCGTGAATCTTGTCCCAGGTGAAGCCGAGACGGTCGAGCACGCCCGGGCCGAAGTTCTCCATGACGATGTCGCATTTTTTGAGCAGATCGACGAACACCGTCTTGCCTTCGGCCGATTTCATATTGACGACGATGGAGCGCTTGTTGCAGTTCAGCATCGTGAAATACAAGCTGTCGGCACCCGGCACGTCGCGCAACTGGCCGCGCGTGGCGTCACCCTGCGGCGGCTCGAATTTGATGACGTCTGCGCCCATCCAGGCCAGCAGTTGCGAACAGGTGGGACCCGCCTGGACGTGGGTCATGTCGAGAATGCGTATTCCTTTTAGAGCTTCCATGGTGTCCGAGTCGTAGTTTTAATTAATGTGGGGGGCGGGTTTCTAGTCAGGGGAGAGGCGTGAGGGGTGAGGAGGATCGCTAGTTTGCGCTACTTATTTCCAAGAACCGGTCCTGACTGTTTGGCCGCCAAAAAGGGCAAGGGCACGCAGGTTGAGACGGCCCACCAACAGGCACACCTCCTCACGCCTCTCCCCTCCCTCCTCACCATTACTTCTTCTTCGTGCTGGGATTCAAACTCGTAATGCGCCCGCTTTCGGTGCCGGCGGTCTCGTCGATGACGGCGTTGATGAGCGTCGGCTTTTTCGAATGCAGCGCCTCTTCCATCGCATTGCGCAATTCAGCCGGCGTGGTGGCATGGACGCCGATACCGCCAAAGGCTTCCATCAGCTTGTCGTAACGCGCGCCCTTGACGAATACGGTCGGCGCCACGTCGGAGCCGCCGCTTGGGTTGACGTCGGTGCCGCGATAGACGCCGTTGTTGTTCATCACCACCACGCACACCGGCAGATGGTAGCGGCAGATGGTTTCGACTTCCATGCCCGAGAAACCGAAGGCGCTGTCGCCTTCGACCGCAATCACCTGCTGGCCGGTTTCCACGGCCGAAGCCACCGCAAAACCCATGCCGATGCCCATGATGCCCCAGGTGCCAACATCCACGCGTTTCCTCGGCTTGTACATATCGACGATGGAGCGCGTGAAATCCAGCGCGTTGGCGCCTTCGTTGACCAGCATCGCGTCGGGGTTGGCTTTGACGATGTCGCGCACCACATTGAGCGCGCTGTGAAAGCTCATCGGCGCGGGATCCTTGGCGAGCGTCTCGGCCATCTTGGCGAGGTTCTTGTTCTTGCGTTCTGCAATCGCAGAAAGCCATTCGGCGGAAGGCTTGGTCCAGCCTTTGCCGATTTCCGCAAGCAGGGCGGAAACGCAGGAACCGATGTCGCCCACCAGCGGCGCATCGATCGGAACGTTGCTGTCCATCTCGGTGGGCGAGATGTCGATCTGCACGAATTTCTGCCCGCCCCAGGCCTTGTGGTCCTTGCCGCCCCAGGTC
>CAZCKI010000643.1:0-1823 GCA_964498815.1 uncultured Burkholderiales bacterium | reverse complement strand
CGAGCGGATGTGGCCGGTGCCGGTGCAGCGCGGGCAGGTGATGTAGCTGGTTTCGGCGAGGGCCGGGCGCAGGCGCTGGCGCGATAGTTCGAGCAGGCCGAAGCGGCTGATCTTGCCGGTCTGGACGCGGGCGCGGTCGAAGTGCAGCGCGTCGCGCAGGCGGTTCTCGACTTCGCGCTGGTTCTTCGGCGCTTCCATGTCGATGAAGTCGATGACGATGAGGCCGCCCAAGTCGCGCAGGCGCAACTGGCGGGCGATTTCGTCGGCCGCTTCGCAGTTGGTGCGGAAGGCGGTGTCTTCGATGTCGTGGCCGCGCGTGGAACGGGCGGAGTTGACGTCGATCGACACCAGCGCCTCGGTATGATCGATAACGATGGCGCCGCCGGAGGGCAGCGATACGTCGCGGCGATAGGCGGTTTCGATCTGGTGCTCGATCTGGAAACGCGAGAACAGCGGCACGTCGTCCTTGTAGAGCTTGACCTTGTTGACGTTGGCCGGCATCACGGTCGACATGAACGATTGGGCTTGTTCAAAGATCTCCGGCGTGTCGATCAGGATCTCGCCGATTTCCGGATGGAACAGGTCGCGGATGGCGCGCACCACCAGGCTCGATTCGAGGTAAATCAGTTCCGGCGCCTTGACTTCATTGCCGGCGCCTTCGATGGCTTCCCAGAGTTGCAGCAGGTAATTCAGATCCCATTGCAGTTCCTCGGCGTTGCGGCCAATGCCGGCGGTGCGGGCGATGACGCTCATGCCTTCCGGCACGCTGAGCTGGTCCAGGGTCTCGCGCAACTCGGCGCGTTCGTCACCCTCGACGCGACGCGATACGCCGCCGCCGCGCGGATTGTTCGGCATCAACACCAGGTAACGGCCGGCCAATGAAACGTAGGTGGTGAGGGCGGCGCCTTTGTTGCCGCGCTCGTCCTTTTCCACCTGCACCAGGATTTCCTGGCCGACCTTGAGGTTTTGCGCGATCTTGGCGCGGGTGCCGTCGCCGTCTTCGCCCTGCACGTACTGGCGGGTCAGTTCCTTGAACGGCAGGAAGCCGTGGCGCTCGGCGCCGTAATCGACGAACACCGCTTCCAGGGAAGGCTCTACGCGGGTGACGCGGGCCTTGTAGATATTGCTCTTGCGCTGTTCCTGGCCGGCGTGTTCGATATCGAGGTCGACCAGTTTCTGGCCGTCGACGATGGCAACGCGCAGTTCTTCGGCCTGCGTTGCATTAAAAAGCATTCGTTTCATTGCATTCTTCTTTCTCGCGCAGACAGCGAGGCCGGAAGACGAACGGCGGAAGGAACCGCGCCGACTCGGCGCGGGGCACAGCGAGTGTCAGTCTTGCCGGACGTGCCGGGACAAGGCGGGAAGCGCCAGGCTTCCGCTGAAAATCCGTACTGTGAAAAATCGGTTTTTCATTGCACTGTATTCGCTACGCTGTTTCACCCGGCCTGGTTCGGCCGATTGATCATTCCGTTCCGTGGTAGGCGGCAAAAAAGCCACCTGCCTGAATCGTTCCATCTTCACGCCGCTTGCTGCTCCGCACACGAAATCTTTGGACTTCGCATCCCGGAGGGCGCGCGTAAATCGTTTAGTATCGCTACTTGTTTGGCTGGCGCCGCGGTGAGCGAAAACGACCGCCGTTTTCCGCCTGTGAACCGGTTGCAATAGCGCTGGCGGTAGGTTTGAAGAACCGCGCGGGAAGACGGGAGTGCCGAACAAAGCGGTGATCCCGAAACCGGCCCCAATTGTGCGATAGGACGTGCCTTACATCGCGGCAATTCTGGACTCGCTTCAAAATCAACGAGATATCATTGTAACCTGAGATG
>CAZCKI010000642.1:0-1833 GCA_964498815.1 uncultured Burkholderiales bacterium | reverse complement strand
CCTGAATTGCTTTCTTTTCGTTGACGAGGGGTAGGACGATCATCCCGGCGATGAAATAGAAGATCAGGGAGAGAATACCGTAACGCAAACTGCCGAACAATTGATTGGCTAGACCGAAGAGCAGAGGGCCGGTCCACGACGTACCGCGCTCACTGACTTCGTAGAAGGAATAAAATTCTGCTTCCTTGCCAGCCGGGATCATCTGTGCGAAGAGACTGCGGCTGATGGCTTGTGAGCCGCCAAGCACGATGGCGATGACGACACCCAACAACGTGAACTCAAGCACGCGGCTATCGCCCTTCATTCCGAAGTAAGCATAAATGACAACGCCCGCCCAGATGACGAGGCTGATGAAGATGGAGCGTTTCGCACCGACCCATATGGCGAGGCGTCCCCAAAACAATGCGCCGAAGAAGGCGGTGAATTGAATGATCAGAATGACAATAGTCAGCTGGTTGAGATCGAGTTCGAGGCCGCCGCGCAGGATGGGTGCCGCGGCAAACGTAGACGATACCGCGATCACAGTTTGAATACCATCGTTGTAGAGAAAATACGCGCCGAGGAATTTCAGTGTTTCGGGGAAATGGCGGACTTCCTTGACAGTCTGCCCGAGTTGTTTGAAACCGATTCTGAAATAGGTTTCACTTTGAGGCAGAGCCCGCCGCGCGTGGCGTGGGTGGAGCCGCGCCCAGGTGAAGAAGGAGAATCCGAGCCACCAGACACCCGCGGAGGCGAGGTTGATTCGAATCGCGAGCCCGGTTGGGACGCCAAGTTTTTCATGGAACATGAAGAAGGCAAGGTTGAGTGCCAGCAGAATGCCATCTCCAAGATAACCCATCGCCCAGCCATACGATGAAACGCGGTCCCGTTGATCTTCGCTGGCAATATCAGGAAGGTAGGAGTTGTAGAAAACAACCGCTGCACCAAAAGCAAGGTTGGCAAAGATAAAGAGCAGTCCGCCCAGCCACCATAGATTTCCTGAAACAAAGAAGAGCAGGATCGTCATCAATGCTCCGATGGTTGCAAAGACTTGCATCATGCGTTTGCGCAAGTGGGAATAATCTGCAATGGCGCCCAGAATGGGGAGGAAGAGAACCTGCAGACCTACGGAGATCGAAACGCAATATGGGATGAACGAGTCAGGTGCAATGGGAATGCTTCCGATGCGAGCCATGCCATCGGGGAAAGCCTTGGCCGCCTTCGCCGCCAGCGAGGCGATGTATGGCCCCAGGAAGACCGTCCCGACTGTAGTGCTGAAAGCCGAGTTGGCCCAGTCGTACATTGCCCAGCCGAATATTTCTTTCTTGTCGTTCACGATTGCCTGTGTTTGTGCCATGGTCCCTCCGCGGATTTAGAGTTCGTAGTGGAAAACACGCCGCCGCTGGAGAAGTTTCGAGAATATTTTGCTTGCGGTAAAAAATCCACCATGCTATGATACGGGCGTGGCGATTCCGTTTCAGGCCGTTTACCCGGACGAAATCAAAATCTCAGCGTCCCGCGTCAACTCGTTGATTAATACCTATCACGAGCGTCAACGCACGGGGTTGATCCGTCTGGCGTATTCCACGGAAAAACTCCTGTACTTGCTCTTCCAGCGCGGCTCGTTGTTAAACGCTTATTCGGTAAGCAATGGAGAAAACCGGCGGATCGAGGATTGGGCTGAAATTATCAATGCATCTCCAGAAGCATTTGCGCGCCTGGTTCCGCTTTCTCCGTTCGCGGTTGAGATGTGTAAAATCATGATTGAAAGCGCAACGGGAAAAGTCAATACGATGTCCGTGCAGGAATTGCGCGCCTCACTCGACGATGATTGGAAGCAAATCGCGGATCCAC
>CAZCKI010000641.1:0-1841 GCA_964498815.1 uncultured Burkholderiales bacterium | reverse complement strand
GGAACTCGACCGCACCGTCAAGCTGCCGGGCTTGGCCAACCTGTGGATTCCGCCGATCCGCAACCGCATCGACATGCTGGCGACAGGCATCAAGAGCCCCGTCGGTGTAAAGGTCTCCGGCGCCGACCTGGCTGAGATCGACCGCATCGCCGGCGACGTCGAGCGCGTCGTCAAGGACATACCCGGCGTGACTTCGGCCTTGGCCGAGCGCCTTACCGGCGGGCGCTATATCGACATCAACATCAACCGCCTGGCCGCAGCGCGCTACGGCATGAACGTGGCCGACGTGCAAAGCGTGGTGAGTGCCGCCATCGGCGGCGACAACATCGGTGAAACCATCGAGGGCCGCCAGCGCTTCCCGATCAACGTCCGCTACCCCCGCGAAATTCGCGACTCGGTCGAAAACCTGCGCAAGCTGCCGATCATCACCGAGCGCGGCGCGCAAATCACTCTATCGACGGTCGCCGACATCAAGATCAGCGACGGCCCGCCGATGCTGAAAAGCGAAAATTCGCGCCTGTCCGGCTGGGTCTATATCGACATCCGCGGACGCGATCTGCAGTCGGTGGTGCAGGACATGCAGGCAGCGGTGACGAAGGACGTGAAACTGACCGCCAGCTATTCGATCGCCTGGTCGGGCCAATTCGAGTACCTGGAACGCGCCACCGCCAAACTCAAGGTGGTGGTGCCGTTCACGATGCTGATCATTTTCGTGTTGCTGTACCTCACTTTCAAGCGCTTCGACGAAGCGCTGCTGATCATGGCGACATTGCCGTTCGCGCTGGTGGGCGGTTTCTGGCTCATGTACCTGCTCGGCTACGCGATGTCGGTGGCGAGCGCGGTGGGTTTCATCGCGCTCGCCGGCGTTGCGGCCGAGTTCGGCGTGATCATGCTGTTGTACTTGAAGCACGCCTGGGAGAAACAGGAAGCGTCCGGAAAGGTCGGCACGGCGGAGCTTCTGGATGCCATCCGCAGTGGTGCGGTGCTCAGGGTAAGACCAAAGGCGATGACGGTCGCCGTCATCCTGGCCGGCCTGTTCCCCATCATGCTGGGCGGCGGCACCGGCTCGGAAGTGATGCAGCGCATCGCAGCCCCCATGGTCGGCGGCATGATCACCGCACCGCTTCTCTCGATGTTCGTCATTCCCGCAGTCTACTTGCTACTCCGGCGGCGCCAGGTAACGACCGCATCCAACCGGCCTGTAGCCCCCGTGTCTCCCACGCCGACCTGAAAATGGACTGTGACTTCAGCTACGCACGACTCGATCTCGACACATTGTCGTTCCCGCTAATTTCGTTCACCCGTGAAAGAAAATCGATGAAAATTATTACCATATTGCTGTTCCTCCTCGGTATTGCCGTGTCGCCGTGGTCCGGCGCGCACCAAGGCCGCGACCACAAGAAAAATGGTGAACCGATCAAGAAGGAACAAAAGGCCTGGGGCATCGCCGGTGATGCCAAGGACATCAAGCGAACCATCACGATTGCAATGACCGACCAGATGCGCTTCGTGCCCGACCGGATCGAAGTGAAGCAAGGCGAAACGGTTCGCATCTTGCTCAAGAACAGCGGAAAAATGCTGCACGAAATGGTCATCGGCACCAAACAGGAGCTCGACGAACACGCCGCCCTGATGGTCAAGTTCCCGAACATGGAGCACGAGGCGCCCTATATGGCCCACGTGCCGCCCGGGAAGTCGGGCAGCATCGTCTGGAACTTCAATCAAACCGGCGAATTCGATTTCGCCTGCTTGATTGCGGGGCACTACCAAGCCGGCATGTTCGGCAAGGTCATCGTGGTTGCAAAAAAATAGCTGCCTCCAAAATGCCCGAATAATTGTCC
>CAZCKI010000640.1:0-1846 GCA_964498815.1 uncultured Burkholderiales bacterium | reverse complement strand
AACACCGGCGCCTCGATCATCTTGGCGATGTCGGTGCAATAGAGCGACGAGCGCGAGTCGCGCGTGTCGGAAGTCGTGAACCCGACCTGGTTGTTGACGACCAGATGTACGGTACCGCCGGTCTTGAAACCGCGCGTCTGCGACAGCGCCATCGTTTCCATCACCACGCCCTGCCCGGCGAAGGCGGCATCGCCGTGGATCAGTATAGGCAGCACTTCGTTGCCTTCGAGGTCGCCGCGCCGGTGCTGGCGGGCGCGCACCGAGCCTTCCACCACCGGGTTGACGATTTCCAGATGGGAAGGATTGAAGGCAAGCGTCAGGTGCACGCTGCCGCCCTTGGTCTGGATGTCGGAGGAGAAACCCTGGTGATACTTCACGTCGCCCGAGCCGAGATCGTGGGCGTGCTTGCCTTCGAATTCCGAAAACAGGTCGGCCGGCAACTTGCCCAGGGAATTGACCAGGATATTGAGACGGCCGCGATGCGCCATGCCCAATACCACTTCCTTCACGCCTTTTTCACCGGCGCCGGCGATGATGTCGTCGACCAGCGGGATCAGCGTCTCGCCGCCTTCCAGCGAAAAGCGCTTTTGCCCGACATAGCGGGTGTGCAGATACTTTTCCAGCGTCTCGGCCGCCGTCAGGCGCTCGATCAGGAACTGTTTTTCGTCCTTGTTGAGGGCAGGCTGCGATTGCACACCCTCGAATTGCTGCTGCAGCCAGCGCTTTTCCGTGGTGTCGTTGATGTAGATGTACTCGAGGCCGACGGTACCGCAGTAGGTCTTCTTGACCGCGGCGACGATGTCCCTGAGTTTCGCCCGATCCCTGCCGCCGTTGATGGCGCCCTGCCAGGAGCCAATGCCGAATTCGGTGTCGAGATCGGCATCCGACAGGCCGTAATAGCTCAACTCCAGCTCGACCACGGGCGTGCGCTCAAAACGCTTCAAAGGATCGAGCGAGGAATAGCGCGCTCCCATCACCCGATGCGCGCGGATGTACTGCAACACCTTGAACGATTTCTTGTCGTCGCCGCCGGCGCCGCCACCCACGTTGACGTAGGCAATGCGCTTGGCGCCGCCCTGCTTCGCCAGTTCCTCGAACGCGGCGATCACCGGCGAATGCGGCACATCGGCCTGCGCATGCCCGGCCACGTTGGGCAGCGCATCGAATTGCTTGCGCCAGCTTTCCGACACCAAGGTGGGGTCCGCCAGGTATTGCTCGTACAGCTCTTCGACATAGGGAGCATTGGCGCCGAAGAACAGGGAAGACTGCTGGAAATCTCGCATCATGATGAGTACCCCTTACCGATGCGCGGCCTGACCGCGGCACCGGCAGGAAAAATTATTTGACGTCGCGGCGTGCCGCACCCACGTACAACTGACGCGGACGACCGATCTTGTATTCGGGATCGGCGATCATTTCGTTCAATTGCGCGATCCACCCCACCGTGCGTGCCAGCGCGAAGATGGCGGTGAACAGCGGCACCGGGATGCCGATGGCGCGCTGCACGATGCCGGAGTAGAAGTCGACGTTCGGGTAGAGCTTGCGGGCGACGAAGTACTCGTCTTCCAGCGCGATCTTTTCCAGCTTCATGGCCAGCTCGAACAGCGGGTCGTTCTGCAGGCCAAGTTCGTTCAGGACTTCGTGGCAGGTCTCGCGCATCAGCTTGGCGCGCGGGTCGTAGTTCTTGTAGACGCGGTGACCAAAGCCCATCAGCTTCACACTGGAGTTCTTGTCCTTCACTTTGGTGATGAACTCGCCGATTTTTTCTGCGCCACCGTTCTTCTGGATGTCGTACAGCATATTGAGCGCGGCTTCATTGGCGCCGCCGTGCGCGGGCCCCCACAGA
>CAZCKI010000639.1:0-1846 GCA_964498815.1 uncultured Burkholderiales bacterium | reverse complement strand
GCGTGCGGGCGGAGATGTGCGGTGTGACGATCACCCTGGGGTGACGCCACAGCGGCGACTCCACCGGCAGCGGCTCGGGCGCGAAGACATCGAGCGCGGCGCCGGCGAGGTGTCCGCCATCGAGAAGCTGCAGCAGGTCGGCTTCGACCAGGTGCTCGCCGCGCGCGACGTTGACCACGTAAGCGCCGGCAGGCAGGCGGGAAAGATGGGCGCGGTTGAGGATACCGCGCGTGCCATCGGTCAGCGGCAGCATGCAGACGAGCATACTGATCCCGCCGAGGAACGCAGGCAGTTCCGAGTCGCCCGCAAAGCACTTCACGTTAGCGATGGCCTTTGGCGTGCGGCTCCAGCCCGACACGGGGAAACCCATGCCGGCGAGATACGCCGCCACGCGCCCGCCCAGCACCCCCAGGCCCATGACTCCGACCGGAAATGTGCTCCGCGCCCGAGGTGGAAACTTGGTCCAGCGGCCCAGCGCCTGCTCGCGGCCGTACTCGTCGAAGCGCCGGCAAAAATGCAGCGCGCACCAGGCGACGTACTCCTCCATTTGCGCCGCCATGCCCGCATCGTCCACGCGAATCATAGTCACATCCATCGGCACGCCGGGGGCGTGAAGAATCGAATCGACACCCGCGCCCAGGTTGAAGATCGCTTTCAGCCGGGCCTGCCCCACGAAAAACTCAGGCGGCGGCTTCCAGCAGATGGCGTAGTCGCAGGGGAAGGTCTCGCCTCGCACCCATGCGCGCACCCGCGCCTGCGGTAATTCCTTCTGCAAGGCTTCCAGCCAAACGCTTGCGTTGGGCTCGTCGGCGAAAAAAAGGATATCCATTTTTGTATTGAGCAAAGTTCACGAATGTGGACAAGTTAAATCCATTGTCGCCATTGTTCCGTTCTGCAAAACTCCTACTTGCATCTACATGCTATCGCATACACGCGGGCCGGGAGCGGGTCGGTGTCTATTGCGGCAGCACTTCCCGGGGTGGGCCGTGTCTCGCCGACAACCCTGCCAACGGAGACTCCATGATTCGCCAAGTTTTTCAAATTCACGTGCCGGATTCAAGTATCACGGACCTGCGGGAGCGCCTGGCTCGGGCAAGGTGGCCTGACGAGATCAACGGCATGGGATGGGGACAAGGCACCGACCTCAGCTACCTGCAGGAGTTGGTCGCTTACTGGCTCGATGAGTTCGATTGGCGCAGCCAGGAAAACCGCCTTAACCAGCTGGATCAGTACGTCTCGGATGTCGAGGGCACGCGTATTCATTACCTCCATATCCGTGGAAAAGGTCCAAAACCAACGCCGCTCATTGTGACGCACGGATGGCCGGGATCCTTTCTGGAAATGGAGAAGGTCATCCCACTGCTCACCGACCCGGTGCAATTTGGCGGAAGTCCAGAGGATGCATTCGATGTCGTTGTGCCTTCGGTTCCGGGCTTTGGGTTTTCGGAACGGCCAATCGCTGTCGGGATGAATCCACAAAGGGTGGCCCGGATCTGGAATTCGCTCATGCACGGCCTCGGCTATGAGCAATATGCGGCGCAAGGGGGCGATATCGGCGCAGGCATCTCGACCTGGCTTGGATACGATTACCCCGAGAGCGTCATCGGCATTCATTTGAATTACATTCCCGGCGCATATGAACGCGGCCCAGGTTCTCAGCCATTAACGGCAGCGGAGAAGGAATTCCTGTCGGCGAGGGAATCCTGGTTACGCGAAGAGGGAGGCTACTGGCACATTCAAGCGACCAAGCCGCAAACCCTTGCCTTTGGCCTGAACGACTCGCCGATCGGCCCATTTTGTGGACAAATACCGAAATCTTACGCGTGTTCCGCACCCGAACTTTAAA
>CAZCKI010000638.1:0-1852 GCA_964498815.1 uncultured Burkholderiales bacterium | reverse complement strand
TATTTTGGTGTCGCGGTTGTAGGGGGGCGCTTCGTACTCGTGCGCCATCTTGAGGAACAGCAGGTAGGTCAGCTGCTCTAGATAGTCGCCGTAGCCGACGCCGTCGTCGCGCAGGGTGTGGCAGAAATTCCATACTTTCTGGATTAGGGCACTTGTGTTCATAGAAGTGCTTCAACCCACGCTTTATCCCGATGCGTGCCTATGGCAGATCGAAAGAAGCGTGAGTACTCGTGATCATCGCCGAGATAATTGTTGAGTTCGGCAACTACTTCTGGAGTGGCAGTGTTCCCAATTGCTTTGATCAGCGTTACAAGTGTTTGCCAACAAATTCGCTTTCCCTCCGGTGTATTCCACTCATTGAAGCCAAGTCTCTTAATCGTGTAATCCGCGCGCTCGTACTCCCATGTGCCAACCATTGAAGCGGGCCTCACTTCTCCATCGACACCATGAGCCAAAAGATCGAAATCCACTAGTGAACAAGGGTCAAGCAGTCTAGGCGACTCGGCATCGAGCGGCACCGCGGGTGTTTGGCAACGATTAGCTTCATTCTGAATGGGGAACTCATTCGCCTTACCGTGCAAGGTATCGCGTTCGTCCTTTTCGGGACGATTGCACCGTTGACATGAAAGCCGAAAATTTGACCAATCGAAAGATAGCCAGTAGTAGCCTTGATGACCCACTAGTTCCTCATTGTTTACCGTGATTCCGAGTTTGGGTCGGAAATGGTCCACGTCAAACGACGCGCGAGGACTCTTGGCCTCGCAGTACCAGCATTTTTGGCCACTGAGTATCGCTAGCCATTTCTTAAGGCGATTCCAACTGGCGTGCTTCTTAATGTAATCGGATCGCTCCTTATGGGTGGCGAGAGCCAAAACGGCCGCAGCCCTGCCATTTGCAAGAATCGCCCATTGCGAGGGTAGATGCGGGGGCAACGGAATGTCGATGGCTCTCAATCGTGTTTCTCCTGAAGGCCACGAAGGAGGCTTTGTACTAAAGCTTCCAAGGCTCTACGCTTGTTCTCAGGAGTTACGATCGCGCCATCTACTCCCGTATCGTCCGCTAAATCGAATCTGGCGCGAAGGTATTCTTGCTCGAGTCGATCCCGAGCTGCAAAATTGAAATCCAAGCCCTCGAGTCGACGGCGAACCCTCGCAAGCTCCTCCCGTTCTTCGCCGCTTAGGGCCTTCTGAGTGGATAGCCGATGCAAAGATAGGAGGTCGTTGTCGGTGGACTTGTCCAGGCTCGAACCCAATCCGAACATATCGCTAGTAATAATACCGGCGAATCCCATTCCTTTAGGGTCGACTGCCGGGGTTTCAGCGCGGACGGCACGAGCGTTTGGCTCTCGATAGAGAATTTGCACCTGCTCTTTAACCAGCTCAGCGATCGCCAGTGGATTGTGGGTGGCGAGAGCAATGTGGCTGTTTTCCTGCTCTACGTTGTGTTGCCCCACAAACGATTTCAAGTAGTTCAGGTACTTTACGCACCAGCGCGGATTTAAATGCGTATCGGGCTCATCAAGCAGAAATAGGCTTTCGCTTTCAGCCGTAAAGCGTAGCAAGCCAAGTACGGTGAGCAGCTGCTGTTCGCCCTCACTTAGTTCTCGAAAAATCACGCTTCCGTCGTTTTTCTTCAACCGAACGCGGATGCGCACCTCCTCGATCAATTCAGATACGTAAGTGCTCTCCAAGTCGCGAAAAAACTCATTCGGGCTTTGATCGCCGACGAGCTGTCTCAGCGATGCAATGTCCTTGACGTAAAGGTACTTGTATTCATGCCGTTCCTTGTTTTTATTCCAAATTGACTTCGGAACTCCTCGGCTGACCTCTATTGGCGCAAGTGAGATACGCAT
>CAZCKI010000637.1:0-1854 GCA_964498815.1 uncultured Burkholderiales bacterium | reverse complement strand
GCGTATGAGCATGCACGCTCTTGAGTATCGGAGAATATTTTTGCTGCTGAATGGAGGCTGGTATCCCGCAGACCACCAAGGCCACCGACGCAGCCACGTAGGCTTCGAATACCAGTCCCGGGGCGACGCCCGAAATCCATAACATCGTGGTGGTGGTATCGCCAACCACCGACCCCGCGCCGCCGGCGTTGGAGGCGGCGACGATCGCCGCCAGATAACCGATATGCACCTTGGCACGGAACAATTGATGCGCCATGGCCCCGCCGATCATGGCGGCAGCGATGTTGTCGAGGAAAGAAGATAGGACAAATACCAGCACCAGCATCAGGAAAGCGCCTCTCCAGTCGGCGGGCAGGTATCGCGGAAGGATCAGCGGCACGTGGCTTTTTTCGAAATGGCGCGACAGAAGCGCGAAACCGAGCAACAAGCAAAGCAGATTTGCCAGCGTGACCCATTCGTGGCCGAGATGCGTGGCAAAGCCCGCAATGCCGGAACCCGACTTGAAGCCGGTAAAACCAATTTTGTAAAGCGAAATAACGATCACGCCCGTCAGCGCGACACGCAGGGTATGCGTGTGAAAGAGCGCCACACCCAGCAAAGTCAACCCGAACAAAATGAAATCGACCGGGATGCCGGCTATGCCGATCGCCGTAGGTGCGAATTCAGTTGCGCCTGCTGCTTGTGGTAGTAGCGCCGCCATCCACAACAGGGATGCAGGCCGCCACATGGCACCACGGCGCGGCATGCCGTTACGGAACCAGAATGACATGCACGCGATACGGCCCGTGTGCGCCGATCACGATGGTCTGTTCTATGTCGGCGGTACGCGACGGTCCGCTGACGAAGAATGTCGCGCGCGGCGGCTCGCCCACTTCGCTGCGCAGCCACTGGAACGCATCCTCCATGGTCGCGGCCATGCGCGACTTTCTGGCTACACAGATGTGCGTCTCCGGCAGCAAGGCCGTAGCCTTGGGCGTGGCCGCCGCACCCAGCAGCAGCAGCGTGCCGGTTTCGCCGATAGCGCAAAAGCAGCCTGTCACGCCGATCAGGTCGTCGCCCTGCGCCGGCCGATCGGCGAAGGCAATACCGGCGCCGGACCAGTCCAGCGCCGCGTACTCGTGCCAGCCGACCACGGTACCGGGCAAACTACCTTCCGCAAGGTAGCGAGCGACTTCGCGCGGCACGGCCGATACATCAGTCACCTCGGCCACCGTCGTTTTCAGGCGGCCACACTCTTCGATGAAATGCCGGACCGGATCGTGTCGCGCCAGCGAAGGCTGCGGACCGCGCGCCCTGGCCGCGATCACCGAGCGCGCCAATGCCAGCTCGCTTTCGCTGGTTATGCCGCTGCGACCGCTGTTGGCGCGGATGCGGGCGAGGATGTTGTCGCGCGCGCTCATCCTGTTTTCCTGCGCTTGGCGTACAGATCGCGGAAGGTGCGGCCCGCAGGCGCCGGCATGTCGCGCCCCTTGGTCCAGCCGTCGATACCCGGCAGCCAATGAATCTGCCCGCCGCTGCCGCCCATCCACGCCGCCACGCGCGCGCCGATGCGCGTGGCAAAGGCATATAAGGACGGTCGCGCAACCACAAAACTCCAGGCACCGATCGCCAGGCGTTCGCCTAGCGGCCGCAGGTGCCGGTCGAACTGGCGCTCGCGCCACTTGCGCATCAGGTCGGGCAGCGGGATCTTCACCGGACACACGACCTGGCATTCGCCGCAGAAGGTCGCGGCGTTGGGCAGGTCGCCGGCATTCTCGATACCGACATAGGTGGGCGTCAGCACCGAGCCCATCGGCCCCGGATAGACCCAGCCGTAGGCGTGGCCGCCGACGTTCTGGTACACCGGGCAGTGGT
>CAZCKI010000636.1:0-1871 GCA_964498815.1 uncultured Burkholderiales bacterium | reverse complement strand
GGTCGCCGGGCATCTCCACCACGCATAGCAGCGCGGGATCGCGCTTGGTCGAGAGGCAAATGTCGCAGACCTCGGCCTCGGTGAAGGTATTGCACATGGCACAGTGGCGCACGTGCTCGATGGCGCCGCGCATGGCGTCGGCAAGTCTGGTCGCGCCCTGCTGATCGTGCTGCAGCAGGTGATAGGCCATACGCTGGGCGGATTTGGGCCCGACTCCAGGCAGGCAACGCAGCGCCTGAATCAGCGCTTCCAGGCTGGAAGGCTGGCTCATTGGGTTAAAACGGCATCTTGAAGCCGGGCGGCATGCCCATGCCGGCGGTGAAACCCGACATCTTGTCCTTTGAAACCTGCTCGGCCTTGCGCAAGGCATCGTTGCACGCGGCCGCCACCAAGTCTTCGAGCATTTCCCTGTCGTCCATCACGCCGGCATCGATGGCGATGCGGCGCACATCGTTGGCGCAGGTCATGGTGACCTTGACCATGCCGCCGCCGGCCTGCCCTTCGACTTCGATCGGGCCCAATTGCTCCTGGGCCTTCTTCATGTTTTCCTGCATCTGCTGCGCCTGTTTCATCAAGGCGCCGAGGCCACCTTTCGGGATCATGCTTTACTCCGTTAGCGATTGGACGGGACGGATCGACGAAGGCGAAATCTCCGCGCCGAAATCCTGTTTGAGATTCTTGATAAATTCATCCTGTTCGATGCCGGCCCGCGCGTTGCGGTCGCGCTCGGACTGGACGCGTTCTTCCTGAGCGGCAAGGGTCGCATCGGCGCGCGCGCCGACTTTGATGTTCAAGCGCAGCTTTTCGCCCAAGTGCGGCACCAGCGCAGCCTTCAGCTTGTCCAGATAGGAGCGTTCGGCGAGATGCTTGTGCGCATCGGGCACCGCCAGTTCCAGTACGCCGCCCACAAACGACTTGAACTCGCACTGCTTGGCGAGTATCCCCGCCATGCCGGTCAGATTCAGTGCGCCAATAAATCCGGGCCAGTCGCCGTTGAACTCAGCAGGTGTTGCCGCAGGCGCCGAGGGCGCTGCCGTCCTCGGCGCCTCCGCGACCCTTGGTGCGGCTACCGCAACAGGCGCCGCACTCGACGAAGATTCTGCTGTTGCCGATCGTGGCGCAGCCTGCGGCACCGCAATCGATGTCGCCTTGCCGCCATCGGCAAACGCCAGCATCCGCAGCATAGTCATGCTGAAACCGGATTGTTCGTCCGGGGCGAGCGTCAGATCTCGCCGGCCCAATAATGCGATTTGATAAAAAAGCTGCAATTCATCCGGGCTAATACGCCCTGCCATGCGAATCACCGACTCTGCGTCGGCGCCCTCGGCAACGCCTTCCCCGGCGCTTTGCACCAGGGCGATGCGGGCCAGCAAGCCGGCCAGTTCTTTCAGCGTCGCCTCATACGAGATGCTGCGCTCGGCCAGGTTGCGCACTTCCGCCAGCAAGCCCTTCGCATTGCGATCGGCCAGGCAATCCAGCAGGGTAAACAGCCAGCTCTGGTCGAGCGCGCCCAGCATGTCCGATACCTGCTCGGTGCGGACGCTGCCGGCGCCGTAGGCGATCGCCTGATCGAGCAGGCTCAGCGCATCGCGCGCACTGCCCTCGCCGGCGCGGCCGATCAACTCCAACGCGGGAGCATCGAACGGAATCTTCTCCACCGCGAGAATATGCGCGAGGTGGCTTGCGATCAGATCCGGCGGCAAATTCTTCAGGTTGAATTGCAGGCAACGCGACAACACCGTGATCGGCAGTTTTTGCGGATCGGTGGTGGCTAGGATGAATTCGACGTGGCCCGGCGGTTCTTCCAGCGTCTTCAGCATCGCATTGAAGGCCGACTTCGATAGCATATGGACTTCGTCGATGATGTACAC
>CAZCKI010000635.1:0-1878 GCA_964498815.1 uncultured Burkholderiales bacterium | reverse complement strand
GCAGTCCGGCCACTACACCCTGTCGGGTGTGCCGCGCATGCACGAGCGGCCGATAGGCGATCTGGTGGACGGCCTGAACGACCTGGGTGCGCAGATTCGCTATTTGCAGAATCCCGGCTTCCCGCCGCTGGAAATCCTGCCCGTTCAAACCAAGGACATTTCGCGTGTAAAAGTGCGCGGAGACGTTTCCAGCCAGTTCTTGTCTGCGTTGCTGATGACCTTGCCCGTGCTGCAGCGAGATATCACTGTGGAAGTGGTCGGCGAGCTGATTTCACGGCCTTATGTGGAAATCACCCTGAAACTGATGGCGCGCTTCGGCGTGGTTCCCGCACAAACCGGCTGGCGTGAATTCCATCTCTCGCCGGGCGCGTATCGCAGCCCGGGCGAAATCGCGGTGGAGGGTGATGCGTCTTCGGCTTCCTATTTCCTGGCCGCCGGCGCCGTCGGCGGCGGACCGGTACGGGTGCAGGGCGTGGGCAAGTCCAGCATCCAGGGCGACGTGCGCTTCGCCGAAACACTGATGGCGATGGGCGCCCAAATCGCCATGGGCGACGATTGGATAGAGGCCTCCGGCGTTGGTGGACTCAAAGCGGGCAGACTCAAAGCCATCGACGCCGATCTCAATCACATCCCCGACGCCGCCATGACCATCGCCATGCTGGCCCTGTTCGCCGAGGGCACCACCACCATCCGCAATATCGCCAGCTGGCGAGTCAAGGAAACCGATCGCATCGCCGCCATGGCCACGGAGCTGCGAAAATTCGGCGCAACCGTGGAGGAGGGCGCCGACTACATCCGCGTCACGCCTCCTTACCCCTTGCCTCCCACCCCTCACGTAACAATCGATACCTACGACGATCACCGCATGGCCATGTGCTTCTCACTGGTCTCCCTGGCGGGCGTGCCAGTGACCATCAACGATCCCGCCTGCGTCGCCAAGACCTTCCCGACCTACTTTGACGAATTCCAAAAAATCGTATCGTGACCCACGCCTCACCCCTCACTCCTCACACCTCACCGCCTGTTATTGCCATCGACGGCCCTACCGCATCGGGTAAGGGGACCGTCGCGGCGCGGGTCGCCGAGCGGCTCGGCTTTCATTACCTCGATAGCGGAGCGCTATATCGCTTGGTGGCGCTGGCCGCGGTACGGCATGGCATAGCCTTGAGCGATGAAAACGCCCTGGCGCGCTTGGCATTGGCGCTCGATATCCGCTTCGGCGACGGCGAAGTGTGGCTGGATGGAACCGAAGTGGGCGACGCCATTCGCACCGAACAGGCCGGCCAAAACGCTTCGCTGGTCGCCGCCATGCCGCTGGTGCGCACCGCCATGCTGGAGCGGCAACGGGCATTCTTGCAGTCTCCCGGACTGGTCTGCGACGGTCGCGATATGGCTTCGGTGGTGTTCCCAAATGCGACGCTGAAAGTTTTCCTGACAGCGAGCGTCGAAGCGCGCGCCGACAGGCGTACTAAGCAGTTGAAACAAAAAGGAATGTCTGCGATAATGGCTGACGTTGTAAAGGATTTGCGCATTCGTGACGAGCGCGATATGACCCGTCCGGTAGCGCCACTCCGGCATCTGGAAGATGCCCAGTTGCTTGATACAACGGAGATTTCGGCAGAGGAAGCCGTTGAACGAATCCTCGGTTGGTACCGAAATCCTCGTTAAGCAATTGATTTCGCAGTATTATTGCGAATTCACGACGAAAAGCAGCACGGTGCCGGGTTCCCTTGAATACCGGTGTTGATCAACTGTCACCTCCCTACGGGCGGGTGGCTTAACCCAGAAAGTGCAGTCAATGTCCGCAGTTTCCCCCAACCCCACAACCAAACCGATTCCCCCGATGGATAGTTTCGCCGCGCTGTTCGAAGAAAGCCT
>CAZCKI010000634.1:0-1887 GCA_964498815.1 uncultured Burkholderiales bacterium | reverse complement strand
GCGAGCAGGTGAATACCTTCGCCGAGCGCCAAAAGGCGGCGGAGAAGGAGCGCGAACTGAAGGAAGCCGAGCAAAAGGCGGCGCAGCAATCCAAGGTGACCGAATCGGTGCTCAACATCCAGATCCGCGAAAACGAAGGTGCCGCGCTGGTGAAAGCCGCCGAGCGCAAGCGACAGGAAATGGAGAATCTGGCCGAAGGCGAGCGCGTCAAGCGCTCCAAGGAAGGCGAGGGCAACGCGGCAGCCATCAAGCTGGAAGGCGAGGCGCGCGCCGCGGCAACGCTCGCCCAAGCCAAGGCGCTGGAAACTCCCGGCGCCGACAAGCAGCTCACGCAGACGGTGCTGCTGCGCATCGCCGAGGCCGTGGAAAAGGGCCGCCTCCCGATCGTGCCGCAAATCCAGATGGGCGGCGAATCGGCCAATGGGTTCGAGACGCTGATGAAGCTGTTGGGCTCGAAAGAGGCGAAGGCGCTGGTGGGGCAGATTTCGACGCAGAACGACAAGCCGGGGGCGGAATGACGAGTGATTTCACTCGCGACGGGCTGGGCAATCTGATGGTGTTATCTTTCAGCCCGCTGTCGAAGTCATAAGTCGAGTGAACAAACCGTGTCCGACAATTTCCTTTCTTACGTACCGGTAGACTCTCGATTCCGGCCAGACAAGCCGACGGCTGATGGCGCATTGCTGGCGTTACGCGCGTATTTGCCCGACGCTGAGTCCATATCCGTGGAGTTCTTCGATGAGGTGACCTTCATCGACTGCGGTGAGAATTGGTCTGGCGTCGCGTGCCCTGCGTGTGGGAGCGACGTCGAAGATTGGTGGGGCGAAGCGATGTCAACTTCGGCAGAATCGAAGTTCGAGAATCTCGGTGTCATAACTCCATGCTGCGATACCGCTACATTGCTGAGCGAATTGCACTACGGTTGGCCGATTGCCTTCGGTCGCTTCATGCTGGAGGCTATGAATCCAAATAGCACCGGATTGTCCGTGCCGCAAATTCAACATCTCTCCACTTTACTAGGCTGTCCGATAAGGGAAGTTGCATTACGAATCTGAGGTAGTGCAATTCCCCGCGCAAGGAACTGCGCAAATTGGACGTCAAGCAAAATCGTCAACACTCTTCTCTGGATTTCGCAGCTGCAATCTGACCTACTAGCGCTGGGGCATTGCGTCTGTACCATGTTGCAGTGCAACGACTAGAAGTGATTTGTTAATTCGCTTTTCCTTGTAAATCAAGTCGTTGGCGAATGCAAAAAATGACTAGAAATCGCAAATACGCCCTGCTTAAGACATCAGCTACGAGATGCATCGCGACGAAATTGCAAATAGTAGAGCTCGTTCGGAATGTCAGGATTAGTCAAACGTTACCGCGTTGGCTTTTAAATTCTTGCAACAGGCAGTACCCGGTATTCTTCGCAATACTTCCATGCATCTGATTCGCCAATTACAACAGGTTCAATTGGACTATTTGTATCGTGGGATTGCCAAAGACCTCTAACTTCATGTTGGCCGCCAAAAGTATTGATCTTTTTTAGCATCGCAGGGTGAAAAGTTCCGTTGAGCTCTTGATTGGTTTGCAGTTCATCAAAGTACAGGACTGGTTCAAAAAGTAGGAGTGTGCTTGATGCCAGTCTCCGTGAAATTGCCTTGCTAAATAGTCTTGTGGAATTGATGCGGTAGCACGCGTCATATCCTTCGCTTTCGAACCACTTTTTGTGAATTTCTTCAGAGTATGTCGCGGAGGTAGAAAACGTATACAGGTTCGGCGTACGCAGTACTTCGTTTTTGAAGTGTCTTATCTGACTTGGTTTATCGCCATCAACCCAGACGCGGCTGTCAATTTGCATCGCATTTATGAATCTGTGGTCATAGAAAATAATGTTAAAGG
>CAZCKI010000633.1:0-1889 GCA_964498815.1 uncultured Burkholderiales bacterium | reverse complement strand
GATGTCGCCTTCGAAAAAGTGAAAGCGCGGATTGCCGAGAAAGGGACTGACCCGGTCGCTGCTCATGTCCATGCCGAACACCTGCCAGTCGGTGGATTCGAGGATGCGTTTGGAGAGGTGGTGGCCGATGAAGCCGTTGACGCCGAGGATCAGTATTTTTTTCATGCAGGGTGGCTCAGAGTGGGATCGGGTGCGGGAGCGTATTTTGCCTCGATACGGCGGCTGACGGGGCCCACGACCATCATCAGCATGAACGCCACATTGCCGGCGCCCGGCAAATACAGGGTGATGACCACCGCTATCACACTGATCGCCATCAGCATTTGCGTGCGAAAGCGCGCGGCGCGGTAGGTGCCCGTTCCCATGGCCGGCTGGCAGAGCTCGGGGTGCCGGTAGATATAGCGCCAGATCAGGAGCGCCGACACCGCCACCATGAACATGGTGCCCGAGTAGACGACCTGGCCGGCGGCTAAGCCGGTGTAGTCGCCGGTGACTGCCGACGCAAAGGGCATGAAGCTCGCCCAACCCAGCAGCAGGGTGTTCAGGGCGACCAGCTTGCCGTCGACCCGATGGACGAAGTGGAAAGCGCGATGATGTCCATACCAGAACAGGGCGAGCACGAAAAAGCTGATCAGCCAGGCGATGAACTTCGGAATGAGGTGGACGTAAGCCTGCACCAGGCCGGCGTTATCGCGGATCGTCGCCGCTTCCGGAATCTTCAATTCGATGACCAGCAGGGTCATCGCCACGGCGAAAATACCGTCGGTGAGGGCATCGACGCGATGCTTGCTCATGCCGGTGGTGGTATGGACCGAATCGCTCATCAATAAATACCCAGGGGATGGATGCCGATGCCCAATTCAGCGGACAGCGAGACTTCATCGTACATTTTCCCATCGATTTGCGCTTCCAGCACGCGCAACATGCGACCGTCGCCGCAAAGTGCGATGCAACGGGAGGAGCTGACATTGAGCACGCCCGGCTTGTCGTGTGTCAAATGCGCCGGCGCCAGCGAGGCGCGGGTGACGATCAGGCGCCGACCGGCGACCGTGGTGCTGGCGCCGGGATAGGGCGGCGCGACCGCGCGCACCAGGTTGTGGATGTTTTTGGCGCTATCGTTCCAGTTGATGATGCCGTCGGCCGGCTTGCGGCCGCCGTAGTAGCTGCCCGTGCCGAGGTCCTGCTCGCGCAGGGTGGCGGTGCCCGCCACCAATTGCGGCAAGGCGCGTTCCAGCGTCATGGCGGCGGCGTGGGTGACCTTCCTGAAGACATCGAGGGCATTGTCGTCCGGCAGGATGGACACCGCCTGCTGGTCGACGATGCGGCCGGCGTCTGGCTTGGCGACCATCTCGTGCAGGGTGGCGCCGGTCTCGGTTTCGCCCTTGAGGATGGCCCAGTTGATCGGCACCCGGCCGCGATACTTGGGGAGCAGGGAGCCGTGCATATTGAAGGCGCCGCGCTTCGCTGTTGCCAGCAACTCAGGCTTCAGCATGTGCCGGTAGTAAAACGAAAACAGGAAATCGGGCTTCAAGGTGGCGATACGCGCCACAAATTCCGGTGTGTTGGGGTCGTCCGGTGCCACCGTTTCGATGCCGTGGCCGCGCGCCAGCTTTTCCACACTGTCGAACCAGATATTTTCGTCGGGATTATCGCGGTGGGTGACCACCAGCGCTACATCGATGTTTTGCCGGATCAGGACTTCGAGACAGACGCAGCCCACATTGTGGTACGCGAACACCACCGCACGGGTCATTCGCTTTTCTCGAGAATCGCCTGTACGACGTAGCGCGGACGTTCGCGCACCTGTTGGTAGATGCGCCCCACGTATTCGCCGACCACACCCAGGCCGAACAGCAGCAACAAAGGGAAGGCGAGCAAAAGTTGGCTGG
>CAZCKI010000632.1:0-1890 GCA_964498815.1 uncultured Burkholderiales bacterium | reverse complement strand
CCTTGCCGGCGCGCTGCGGATGGTAACCCTTGCGGCCGATCTCCTGTGCGAGCGGGGTCGCCACCGGCTCACCGGCGCGCAGACGCGCGAGCTGGCTGGCAAAGTCGTAACGCGGCTGCCAACCCAGCTTTTGTCGCGCGTGGGAGTTGACGTAAACGCGGTCGATCCGTGGAAACATTTTCCAGCCGCGCTTCGCATACTCGGCCTCATAGCCCGGCACGTGCCGGCTGACAACAGTAGGCGCATCGACACGCAGTTCGCCAAGATCCTGTTCGGTAAACGGCGTGGTGCCGCTGATAATGTACCGGTCGAAGCCGATTTCCTTTGCACGCGCCATCGCCAGCAGATGCGCATCGACCACATCCTCCACCGCCACGCGCCGGTGTAGGTACTCGTTGGCCTTCACGTTCCCGTCGGCGTATTCGCTGCGCGTGCTGTCGAGGTCATCCTCTTCGGGAAAAAACCGCGAGGTGCGCAGGACCAGACAGGCCATGTCCTCGTTGCGATGAAACAGCCGGCACAGGTTTTCCGCGGCGAGCTTGGTGGCGCCGTAAATATTCTTTGCCACTGGCTCCACGTCTTCGGTGATCCACACCGCCGGCGCGCCGGGCGGCGGCACCAGCGCGTCGCCGTATACGCTGGTGGTGCTGGTGAAGATAAATGGGCCCACGCCGGCTGCTTTTGCTTCTTCGAGCAGGTTCAACGTACCGGTGACGTTGGTATCGATGAAATCCTGGCGCGCGTGCGTCCCGATATGCGGTTTGTGCAGCGTGGCGGTATGCAACACGGCATCCACGCCTTTCATGCAATGCGCAACCAGCGCGCGATCGGCGATCGATCCGACCACATCGGTGAATGGCGATGGCGCGATGTCGATACCGACCAGCTCGTGCTCGCCGGCCTGCAGGGTACGGACCAGCGCTTCGCCCAGATGGCCCGAACTGCCGGTAATCAGTATTCGCACGTGAGTGGTATCCGCATCGGTTTAAGAATCAGGCGTACGGCGTTCCGTCCTTGTGCAGGAAGCGCCATTTCCCGTCGATCAGGATCGCCTGCAGGTCGTCGTCGGGATAGGAACCGCTATCGCCCGGAGTGCGGTCGCCGATTTCCAGGTACACCACAACCTCGTCCGTTTGGTTGATCAAATGATGCCCATTGCCGGTCCCTGCCTTGAAGCCCGCGCAGAGTCCGGGAGCGAGCTGCGTTTCGCCTTCGTCGGTCACCAGCGTCGGATGACCTACCAATATGTAGATGAATTCGTCCTGCCGCGAGTGCGCGTGCCGCAGCGATGAAATCGCCGATGGCGCCAGGCGGGTCAGGTTGACGCCGAAATTGCTCAGGCCGAATAAATCGCCTAGCGCGCGCTTTTCGCGGCCGTGCATGCGCGAGGCGAAAGGCTCCGGGTATTGGGAAGGTACGGTGCGCGGTGCGGCCTCGGCGGCGACGATCGCGACGGTCGAAAGTGTTCTTGTCATGCGATTCTGGAGTACGGGTCTCGGAAAATGGGGGTGAAAAACGATTTTACCTTTTGCCGGCGGACTCCCGGCATTCCGCGCCGGCGATTGCTGCAAGCATGTCGCCGAGCGATCTTGAGGCAAAAAGCGGTCCCGGAAACCTCCCCGGACGCACGGGTAGGAAACCGCGCAATTTCAAGACAGTCTGCAAGGAAAAAACGGCTCCGTGGCCTTTTCAAAGTGGTATTCAACCGGTATTATCTCATCCTCTTTGCACGAGCTGCGCGATTTTCGCGTTTGCCGTTGACGGCGAATCTCCCCAAAGCTTGTCCGGACATTCCATCCCGACAAACCGGGGCCGTAGCAACGGCAAACCGGCCAATCGCGCGTGACCGAGGCCTTGCCCGCACCACATCCGATTTTCGGTTTGGTCCGT
>CAZCKI010000631.1:0-1895 GCA_964498815.1 uncultured Burkholderiales bacterium | reverse complement strand
AGCCGGCTTCGGTCAGGGTGGTCGCGTCGGCGATCACGAAGGGCACGTTCAAGAGCCGCGCCAGGGTCTGCGCCAGCAGGGTCTTGCCCGAACCGGTCGGCCCGATCAGCAGGATATTGGACTTGGCAAGCTCGACCTCGCCGTCCTTGGCGCCGGTCTTGAGGCGCTTGTAGTGGTTGTACACCGCCACCGACAGGATTTTCTTGGCCTGCACCTGGTCGATCACATACTGATCGAGGATGTCGCAAATCTCCTGCGGTGTCGGCAGATCGTTCTTGGTGGTCTTGGCGTTCGGGTCGGCCTGCGCTTCTTCGCGAATGATGTCGTTGCAAAGGTCGATGCACTCGTCGCAGATGAACACCGACGGGCCGGCAATCAGCTTTCTGACCTCGTGCTGGCTCTTGCCGCAAAAGGAACAATAAAGCAGTTTTTCGCCCACCTTTTCACTCATCGATCAACTCCGCGATTCACGGTCATTCATTGAAGCAATATTCATGCAAATCATCAGGCTTGGCTGCGATTTTCCAGCACTTTATCGATGATACCGTATTTCAGCGCATCCTCCGCCGACAGGAAATTATCGCGGTCGGTATCCTTCTCGATGACTTCGATCGGCTGTCCGGTGTGCTTGGCCATGATCTCGTTCAGGCGCTGCTTCAGGAACAGCGTCTCGCGGGCATGGATTTCGATATCCGAGGCTTGGCCGCGAAAGCCGCCCGACACCTGATGGATCATCACGCGCGAATTCGGCAGGGCGAGACGCTTGCCCTTGGTACCGGCCGCCAACAGGAAAGCGCCCATGCTGGCCGCAAAGCCGGTGCACAGGGTGGTTACATCCGGCTTGATGAACTGGATGGTGTCGTAAATGGCGAGGCCCGCCGTGACCGATCCGCCCGGCGAATTGATGTAGAGCGAAATATCCTTGTCGGGATTCTCGCTTTCCAGGAACAAAAGTTGCGCGACGATCAGGTTGGCGGTGGCGTCGTTGACTTCGCCGACCAGGAAAATGACGCGTTCTTTGAGGAGGCGCGAATAGATGTCGAAGGCGCGTTCGCCGCGACCCGATTGCTCGATGACCATCGGCACATAGCCGAGGCCCTGCGTCTCCTGCGATCCGCCGTAGCCCGGCGCACTGCCGGTAAACTCGTAGGCGCGCGATTGAAAATCGTGGAATGTCTTCATGTGCGTTTGATCTCCATGACTGCATCGAAACTGGCTTCGACGGCCGTCACCGTGAGCTGCGTCGCAGCCCATTCGACGACATTTTCTTCCAACACCATGCCTTCCACATCGGCCAGCCGTGACGGCTCGCTGTAGTACCAGCGCACCATTTGCGCCGGATCTTCAAAGCTTTCCGCATGTTCCTCGACGGCCGCGCGAATCTGCTCGGGCTTGGCCTTCAGGTCGTTTTGTTTGACCACTTCACCGAGGATCAGGCCCAGCTTGACGCGCCGTTCGGCGCGCTCGACGAACAACTCGGCCGGCAATTGCATGTCCTTGGTGGTCATGCCGCGCGACTGCAGATCCTGTATGGCCTGCTGTTGCAGCCGCGATACTTCCATGTCGACCAACGAGCGCGGCAACTCCAGTTCGGCAACCGACAACAGCGCATCCATGACCTGCTCCTTGGTCTTGGCCTGTACGCGCTTTTTCAACTCGCGTTCCAGGTTCGCCTTGATTTCCTCGCGCATCTTGCCGATGTCGCCATCGGTAACACCGAGCGATTTGGCAAAAGCCGCATCGATCTCCGGCAATTTCGGCGCGTTGACGACTTTCACCGTTACGGTAAAACTCGCGGTCTTGCCGGCCAAGTCCGCCTGATAATCGGGCGGAAAGGTCAAATCGAAGGTCTTTTCCTCACCACCTTGCATGCCGACCAGGGCCGCTTCAAAGTC
>CAZCKI010000630.1:0-1898 GCA_964498815.1 uncultured Burkholderiales bacterium | reverse complement strand
GTAGCGCGGCGTGTTCAAACGCAGGTCGGTGGTGACGATGGCCGGCAGGCTCATCGCAACCGTCTCCATGCCGCCGTCGATTTCACGCATGACCTCGGCGCTGTTTCCCGACACCGTCAGCCTGGAGGCGAAGGTCGCCTGCGGCCAATCCAGCAGGGCCGCCAGCATCTGCCCGGTCTGGCTGGAATCGTCGTCGATGGCTTGCTTGCCGAGAATCACCAGTCGTGGGGATTCTTTTTCGCAAATGGCCTTCAGCAATTTGGCTACCGCCAGCGGCTGGATGTCGGCGCTCGATTCGACCAGGATGGCGCGGTCGGCACCCATGGCGAGCGCGGTGCGCAGGGTTTCCTGGCACTGGCTCACACCGATGGAGACGGCCACGATCTCCGTCGCAACCCCCGCCTCTTTCAGCTTGAGGGCCTCCTCGACGGCGATTTCGTCGAAGGGGTTCATGGACATTTTGACGTTGGCGATGTCTACACCCGTCTGGTCGGCCTTGACGCGAACCTTGACGTTGTAATCCACCACCCGTTTGACGGGAACGAGGATTTTCATTCGGAAATACCTGAAAAAGGAATTTAAACGAGCGTTTGAATTATAGACGAGAACCGTCCGACGGCGCTACCCGTTTCGACCGAAAATCGGCGTTGAAGGCTCTACTTCTTGTTGATGCGAAAAACGATTTCGCCGACGATGCCGCGCCGGAACAGCAGCACGCAGACGACGAAGGTGCTGCCCATGATGATGGTCACCCAGGAACCCAGGCCCGACAGGTAGTTCTGCATGGTGATGATGGTGCTGGCCCCCAGCACCGGTCCCAGGATCGTGCCCATGCCGCCCAGGAGCGTCATCAGTACCACCTCACCCGACATCTGCCAGCTCACGTCCGTCAGGGTCGCCAGGCCCAGCGCCAGCGCCTTGGTGGCTCCCGCCAGGCCCGCCAGCGCGGCGGACAGGACGAAGGCCATCAGTTTGTACTTGTTCACGTCGTAGCCCAGGGAAAGCGCCCGCGGTTCGTTCTCGCGGATGGACTTCAGCACCTGCCCGAAAGGAGAATGGATGATGCGATGGATCGACCAGAAGCCGAAAATGAATATCGCCAGCACGAAAAAATACATGACGGTATCGTTGCCCAGATCGAACAGCCCGAGCAATTTGTTGCGGGGCACGCCCTGGATGCCGTCCTCGGCATTGGTGAACGGCGCCTGCACGCAAAAGAAGTAGACCATCTGCGACAGGGCCAGGGTGATCATGGCGAAGTAGATGCCCTGCCGGCGCACGGCCAGCGAGCCGACCAGGTAGCCGATCGCCGTCGCGCTCAAGGTGCCGGCGAGAATGGCGGTTTCCGGAGTCCAGCCCCAGGCCTTGCTGGTGAAAGCGGAAATATAGGCGGCGAAGCCGAAAAACATGGCGTGCCCGAAAGACAGGAGGCCGGTAAAGCCGATCAAAAGGTTGAAGGCGCAAGCGAACAGGGCAAAACACAGGCAGCTCATCAGGAAGATCGGATAGCCGACGAAGGGGGCCGCCACCGCCGCCGCCAGCAGCACAGCGTACAGGATGCGGATGTTTTTCGTCCGGCCGTTCATTTTTCGCGTCCGAACAGACCGGCGGGACGAATCAGCAGCACGATCGCCATGATGATGAACACCACCGTGGAGGACGCTTCCGGATAAAACACCTTGGTCAGCCCCTCGATCAGGCCGGTGGCGAGGCCGGTGAGGATGGACCCGAGGATGGTTCTCTTGCCTCCGATCGCCACCACCGCGAACACGACGATGATGATATTGGAGCCCATCAGCGGATTGACCAGATAGACCGGAGCGGCCATCACACCGGCCAGGCCCGCCAGGCCGACGCCGAAGGCATAGGTGAGCGTCACCATCAGGGGCACGTTGATG
>CAZCKI010000629.1:1341-1907 GCA_964498815.1 uncultured Burkholderiales bacterium | reverse complement strand
CATGGCGCGGTTGATGTAATCCCACATCGTGGACAGCGTGGACAGCTTCATCAACGTGGTGCGCTGCGGATAGTCCTCGCGGCGCAGGTTGGCGACGTGACCGCTGCGGATGTCCGCCGCCGTGGTGCCGCCGACCAGCGGCGAGAACACATCGGTAGCTTCGGCGAAGATGCCGTGGCAGGATTCGCACTTGCTTTCCCACACCTGCTGGCCTTTTTGCACCGAGCCGGAACCCGGTGGCAGGCCCTTGAAGTCCGGGCGCACGTCGATGTCCCAGGCCTTGATTTCGGCAGGCGTGGCTGTGCGGCCAATGCCGGGGAATTTTTCGGCTGCGTGAACTGGCAGCGCAAGCAGCCACAGGAGCACCGTCGTCCCCGCGAAGGCGGGGACCCAGCGTCGTTCGAAGTGAGCCCCTGAGTCCCCGCTCGGGCAAGGCCCGGCCTGTCCTGAGCTTGTCGAAGGGCGGGGACGACGGACCTGTTTGCCGCCGACCAGTGAAAAACGCGCCCAATTCATCAATACACCTGCACGTTGGCAACCTCGCCCGATTCGGCGACTTTCCAGCT
>CAZCKI010000629.1:0-1331 GCA_964498815.1 uncultured Burkholderiales bacterium | reverse complement strand
TATGGCGTTGTTGTGATAAATCGAGCGCGTGCCGCGCACCGCGCGCAACTGGTTGATCTTCGGTTGCACGTAGCCGGTCTCGTCGATGGCGCGGCTTTGCAGCACCGCCGGCCCTCCATCCCACTTCCAGCCGATATTGAAACGCGTCAGGCACTTAGGCAGCACCGGCGTTTCCAGGCGCGCCGTCCGCCAGTTGCGGCCGCCGTCGAAAGACACATCCACCCGTTTCACCCGTCCGCGACCAGACCAGGCCAGCCCCGTTACGTTGTAATAACCCTTGTCGAGCAAGGTCTGCCCACCCGAGGGCGAGGTGATGACGCTCTTGCACTCCTGGATCGAGGTGTACTGGCGGTGGCTGCCGTCCGGCATCAGGTCCATGTAGTGGCTGGACTCGTCCTTGGTGGCGTAAGGCATGTCGCCCACCTTGATGCGTCGCAGCCACTTCACCCACGAGACGCCCTGGATGCCCGGCGCCACCAGCCGCAGCGGGTAGCCGTTCTCGGGGCGCAGCATTTCGCCATTCATGGCGTAAGCGACGATGCAATCGTCCAGCGCGCGGTCGATCGGGAGGGTGCGCGTCATGCCCGAGCCATCCGCGCCCTCCGCCAGCAGAAATTTACCCCTGACCTTGTCGAAGCCGCAATCCTCCAGCAATAGCGACAGCGATACGCCGGTGAATTCGCAGCAACTCAGCATGCCGTGGGTGTACTGCACCGTCGGTACCGCCACATTGCCCCATTCCATGCCGGTATTGGCGCCGCACTCGATGAAATGCATGCGCGACACCGACGGCAGGCGCATCAGATCGTCCATGGTGTAGACCCTGGCTTGTTTCACCAGGCCGTTGATCATGAAACGGTGCTTGGACGGGTCGATGTCCCACCAGCCCTGGTGGTGGCGCTCGAAATGCAGGCCGTTGGGCGTGATGATGCCGAACAGTCCCTGTAGCGGGCAAAACGACACCGAGGCCGCCTGCACCCGCGTAAGGCCGGGGCTTTCGCGCCGTTGCAGGTTTTTTTCCCACTGCGAGGGTGTGCCATAGCCGCGCGCCGCCACCGGCTGGCCCAGCGCCTTGCTGTGCTCGGGCAGGGTCAGGATATTCGGGTCGCCCAGGAATTCCGCATGGGCGGTACCGGCTACAGCCGCACCTGCTGCGGCAATGGCACTGCGCAGAAACCCGCGCCGGCCCGCCGCGACCTCGGCGATCTGGTTCCGCGACAAAAAACTTTCCGGCGCGCGCTGGATGCGGCCTGACTTGCCGGCGGGTTGCGAAGGCTGAAACGACAAGGTACGTCTCCTCGTGCAATTGCTTATTGGCAGTCCACAAACCC
>CAZCKI010000628.1:0-1909 GCA_964498815.1 uncultured Burkholderiales bacterium | reverse complement strand
ATCACCGACGAGATCAAAGGATCGATCAAGGTCCCCACCAGCAGCGCCGACGTCGCCATCATCGAAATCGGCGGCACGGACGGCGACATCGAATCGTTGCCGTTCCTGGAGGCGATTCGCCAGATGGGAGTCGAACAGGGGCGCGACAATACCTGCTACATCCACCTGACGCTGGTGCCGTACCTGCCTTCGGTCGGCGAAATCAAGACCAAGCCCACCCAGCACAGCGTAAAAGAGCTGCGCGAAATCGGTATCCAGCCGGATGTGGTCATGACTCGCAGCGACCGGCCGCTGCCGGATGAAGAACGTCGCAAGATCGCCCTGTTCACCAATGTCGACCAGGGTTCGGTCATTTCCTGTTACGACGTCGATTCGATTTACAAGATTCCCAAGATCCTGCACAAGCAGGGGCTGGACGAAATCGTCTGCCGCAAGCTGCATCTGACACCGCGGCCGGCCGACCTGAGCCAGTGGGAAGATATCGTCGATGCGCTGGAACACCCGGCCAACGAGATCAATCTCGCCATGGTCGGAAAATACGTGGATCTGGCCGATTCCTATAAATCCTTGTCGGAGGCTCTGATCCACGCCGGCATCAAGACGCGAACGGCGGTAAAGATCAATTACCTGGACTCCGAAGATATCGAGAAAAACGGTATCGCGGCGTTGGCCAATATGGACGCGATCCTGGTGCCGGGTGGCTTCGGCAAGCGTGGTACCGAGGGCAAGATCGCCGCGGTCAAATTCGCGCGTGAGAACAAGGTGCCGTATCTGGGCATCTGCCTCGGCATGCAGATCGCCACCATAGAATTCGCGCGCAATGTGGTGGGTCTGGCGGGTGCCAATTCGACCGAATTCGATCCCGATACACCGCATCCGGTGGTGGCGCTCATCACCGAGTGGCAGAACAAGGACGGGAGAGTCGAGCGTCGCGATGCGTCTTCCAACCTGGGCGGCACCATGCGCCTGGGCGCACAGCCCTGCAATGTGCTGCCGGATACCCTGGCCCATCGGATTTACGGCAGCGACGTGGTCAGCGAACGCCATCGCCATCGCTACGAGGTGAACAACCACTACGTGCCGCGCCTGGAAGCGGCGGGCTTCGTGCTTTCGGCCCGCACCAGCACCGAGTCGCTGCCGGAGATGGCTGAGCTCGATTCGGCCAAGCACGCGCACCCGTGGTTTTACGGCTGCCAGTTCCACCCGGAGTTTACCTCCACGCCGCGCGAAGGACACCCCTTGTTTACCTCGTTCATCAAGGCGGCGCTGGAACAGCGCAAGCGCACCCACGGCGATGCCGGCTTGCGGGTGATTCAGGGGACGGCCGCGTGAGAGTAATCCGATGAAGTTATGCGGTTTTGAAGTCGGGCTGGATCGGCCGTTTTTCCTGATCGCAGGTCCCTGTGTGGTCGAGTCGGAACAGTTGCAGATCGATGTCGCCGGCCAGTTGAAGGAAATGACCGCCGAACTCGGCATCCCTTTCATTTTCAAGTCGAGTTATGACAAAGCCAATCGCAGTTCCGGCAAGTCGTTTCGCGGCCCGGGGATGGACGAGGGCCTGCGGGTGCTGGCGGAAGTCAGGAAACAACTGGGCGTGCCGGTGTTGACCGACGTGCACAACGAAAAGGAAATCCCGACGGTGGCGCCGGTGGTCGACGTGCTGCAGACCCCGGCCTTCCTGTGCCGGCAAACCGATTTCATCCACGCCGTCGCCTCGGCCGGCAAGCCCGTCAATATCAAGAAGGGCCAGTTCCTGGCGCCGCATGAGATGAAGAATGTGGTGGAGAAGGCCCGCGATGCCAGCGGCCAGGACAATATCCTGGTCTGCGAGCGCGGCGCCTCGTTCGGTTACAACAACCTGATTTCGGACATGCGTTCGCTCGCCATCATGCGCGAGACGCAATGCCCG
>CAZCKI010000627.1:0-1913 GCA_964498815.1 uncultured Burkholderiales bacterium | reverse complement strand
CAGCCTGGTCCTGGCGCTGGTGCTGGTGATCGCGGTGATTTTCGTATTCCTTCGCAACCTGTCCGCCACCATCATTCCCAGCCTGGCGCTGCCGATGTCGATCATCGGCACCTTCTCGGCCATGTATTTGTTCGGCTACAGCCTGGACAATCTTTCCTTGATGGCCTTGACGCTGTGCGTGGGCTTCGTGGTGGACGACGCCATCGTCGTGCTGGAAAACATCACCCGTCACATGGAAATGGGCAAGCCGCCGATGCAGGCGACCCTCGACGGCTCCAGGGAAATCAGCTTCACGGTGGTGTCGATGACGATTTCGCTGGCGGCGGTATTCATCCCGGTGCTGTTCATGGGCGGCATCCTCGGCCGCCTGTTGCACGAATTCGCCGTGACCATCATGGTGGCGGTGGTGATTTCCGGCTTCGTTGCACTGTCGCTGACGCCGATGCTGTGCAGCCGCATGCTGAAGCCGCACGACCCGGCATCCAAGCACAGCAAGTTCTTCGACTGGAGCGAGCGCCAGTTCGACCGCCTGCTGAATGCCTACGATATCTCACTCACCTGGGTGATGGCGCGACCTAGCCTGACCATGGTGGTGTTTACGGCGGTGTTCATTGCCACCGCGGTGCTGTTTTATTTTTCGCCGAAAGGATTCCTGCCCAGCGAGGACTCGGGTCAGCTGCTGGTCATCACGGAGGCCGCGCAGGACATTTCTTTCGAGGGCATGGCGCGCCTGCAGCGCGAGGTGGCCAAGGTGGTGCACGACGATCCGAACGTCGAGTCGGCCAATTCCTCGATCGGCGTCGGCGGGCCCAGCGTATCGCTCAACCAGGGCCGCGTCTTCATCCGCCTGAAGCCGCGCACCCAGCGCCTCAGTGCCGATGAAATCGTGCAGGAGATGCGTCCCAAGCTCGCCAAGGTGCCGGGCATTCGCGCTTTCGTGCAGAACGTCCCGACCATCCGCATCGGCGGCCAGCTTACCAAGAGCCCGTATCAGTACACGCTGCAATCGACCAACACGGCCGATTTGTTCTCCTGGGCACGGCAGATCGAGACCCGGTTGAAGACGCTGCCGGAACTGGCCGACGTGACCTCCGACTTGCAGATCTCGCGTCCGCAAGTCACCGTCGACATCGACCGCAACAAGGCTTCTGCTCTGGGCATTTCGCCACAGCAAATCGAAAACGCACTGTACAGTGCCTACGGATCGCGCCAGGTGTCGACCATCTACACCGCGACCGACCAGTATTGGGTGATCCTGGAACTGGAGCCGCGTTTCCAGACCAACCCTTCCACCCTGTCGATGCTGTACGTACGTTCCGCCACCGGGGCGCTGGTGCCGCTCGATGCGGTGGCCAACCTGAAGCCGACCGTCGGTCCCTTGTCGGTGACTCACTTGGGCCAGCTGCCGTCGGTGACGCTCTCCTTCGACCTGAAGGGCGGCGTATCGCTGTCGCAGGCGATTGCCGCGATCGACAAGGCAACGGTGGCGCTGAATGTGCCCACCACCATTACCGGCACTTACCAGGGCACCGCCCAGGCCTACCAGGCCTCGCTGCAGGGCATGAGCCTGTTGCTGCTGCTGGCGGTGTTCGTGATCTACCTGGTGCTCGGCATCTTGTACGAAAGCTTTATTCATCCGATCACGATCCTGTCGGGGCTGCCCAGCGCCGGTTTCGGTGCGCTGCTGACCTTGTGGCTGTTCGGCATCGACCTCAACATCTATGCGTTCGTCGGTATCATCATGCTGATCGGCATCGTCAAGAAGAACGCGATCATGATGATCGATTTCGCGCTGGAAGCGCAGCGCCAGCAGAACCTGGCGCCCGAGCAGGCGATGTATCAAGCCTGTCTGACGCGCTTCCGGCCGATCATGATGACGTCCGCCGCTGCGCTGATGGGCAGCCTGCCGATCG
>CAZCKI010000626.1:0-1914 GCA_964498815.1 uncultured Burkholderiales bacterium | reverse complement strand
AGCCGGTGTGCCAGTGTTCGAGCTGGCGGCCGGTGATGAGGACGAAGGGGTACTCGCCGTCCGGCCGCTCGTTGGCGGGGATGATGTCGGCGGGGACGAACTTGGCGCGGCCCGATTGCGTGGGGAAGTTCTCGGTGAACACCACCGGCTGGCCGGGATCGTTGTCGTCCTTACAGGGGTAGGTGACCGAGGATTCGCGGTTGAGGCGATCCCAGCTGATGCCGCTGATGGAGTCCTGGGCGATGTGCATTTCTTCGTACACAGCCGCGACACCGCTTTCCTCGCCCTGGTAATTCCACTTGAGGCCAAGGCGTTTCGCCATCTGCTGAATGATCCACAAGTCCTGGCGCGCATCGCCCGGCAGTTCGAGGGCGCGGCGGCCGAGCTGGACCATGCGGTCGGTGTTGGTGACCGTGCCGCTTTTTTCCGGCCAGGCGGATGCGGGCAGGACGACGTCGGCAAGATAAGCGGTTTCGGTGAGGAAGATGTCCTGCACCACCAGCATTTCCAGTTTCGCCAAGCCGCCGCGCGCGTGATTGGCGTCGGGGTCGGACATGGCCGGGTTCTCGCCCATCACGTACATGCCCTTGATCATGCCGTCGTAGGCGGCGTCCATGATTTCGACGACCGTCAAACCGGGCTTGGGATCGAGCTTGGTGTTCCACAATTTCTCGAAGCGGGAAAGATTGTCCGGATTGTCCACGCGCCGGTAGTTGGGGAACATCATCGGGATGAGTCCGGCATCCGACGCACCTTGCACATTGTTCTGCCCGCGCAAGGGATGCAGGCCCGAGCCGGGCTTGCCGACTTGTCCCGTCATCAACGTTAACGCGATGAGGCAGCGCGCGTTATCGGTGCCGTGGATATGCTGTGAAATGCCCATACCCCAGAGGATCATCGAGCCCTTGCTGGTGGCGAAGGCGCGCGCGACTTCGCGCAGGGTTTCGGCGGGGATGCCGCAAAGCGGCGCCATTTTCTCGGGACTAAATTCCTTGGAGTTTTCTTTCAGCGCTTCGTAGTTGAGCGTGCGATTTTCGATGAAATCTTTATCGACCAGGCCTTCTTCGATGATGGTGTAGATCATCGCGTTGAGCATGGCGACGTCCATGTCCGGCTTGAACTGCAGGAAACGCCAGGCGTGGCGGGAGAGATCGGTGCGACGCGGGTCGGCGACGATGAGCTTGGTGCCGGCGCGCACGGCGTTCTTGATCCAGGTGGCGGCGACCGGGTGATTGGAGGCTGGGTTGGCGCCGATCAGCAGCACCACTTCGGCCTTGGCGACATCCGAGACCTGGTTCGACACGGCGCCGGAGCCGACACCTTCGAGCAGCGCGGCAACCGACGACGCGTGACAGAGGCGCGTGCAGTGATCGACGTTATTGGTCTGGAATCCCGTGCGCACCAGCTTCTGGAAAAGATAGGCTTCTTCGTTGCTGCCCTTGGCGGAACCAAAACCGGCGAGGGCATTGGGGCCGTGCTGGTCGCGGATTTTGGCGAGGGTGAGGCCGGCGAGGTCGAGGGCTTCTTCCCAGCTTGCCTCACGGAAGACGTCGCGCCAGTTTTCCGGGTCCATGACGAAGTCGGCGGACTTGGGCGCATCTTTCTTGCGGATCAGCGGCACCGTTAAACGCTGCTTGTGGTGCGCGTAATCGAAGCCGTAGCGGCCCTTCACACACAGGCGATTGTGATTGGCCGGGCCGTCGCGGCCGTCGACGCGGGTGATCTTGTTGTCGGTGACGTGATAGGTGAGCAGGCAGCCTACGCCGCAGTACGGGCAGACGCTGTCCACGGTCTTGTCGGCCTTGACCAGGTAGGCATCCTTGGCGGGCGCCAGCGCGCCGGTGGGACAGGCCTGCACGCATTCGCCGCAGGCCACACAGGTCGAGGCGCCCATCGGGTCGTCGAAGTCGAACA
>CAZCKI010000625.1:0-1917 GCA_964498815.1 uncultured Burkholderiales bacterium | reverse complement strand
CGCGCTCGTCGCTCTATTGCACCGACATCGCCAAGATGATCGAGGCGCCGGTGTTTCACGTCAACGCCGATGACCCGGAGGCGGTGCTGATGGTGGGCCGTATCGCACTCAACTACCGCATGAAGTTTCACAAGGATGTGGTGATCGACATGGTTTGCTTCCGCAAGCTCGGTCACAACGAGCAGGACGAGCCGTTCGTCACGCAGCCGCTGATGTACAAGAAGATCGCCCAGCACCCGGGCACCCGCAAGCTCTACGCCGACAAGCTCGCCGCCGAAGGCACCGTCGGGCCGACCTACGGCGACGACCTCGTCACCAACATCCGCGCCAGGCTCGATGCGGGCAAGAGCACCAATACGCGCATTCTCTACGGCATCAAGCCGCCGCTGGCGGTGGATTGGGCGCCCTATATCGGCCAGGACTGGCGCGCTCCCGCCGACACCGGCGTGCCGATGGCAACCCTGAAGCACTACGCCGAGCGCCTGACGCAGGTGCCGTCCGATTTCAAATGCCATATGTCGGTCGAGAAATTACTGGAAGCGCGGCGCAAGATGGGCCGCGGCGAATTGCCGCTCGACTGGGGCATGGCCGAGAATCTCGCTTACGCCGCCTTGGTCGCCACCGGCCATCCGGTGCGCATGAGCGGCCAGGACTGCGGGCGCGGCACCTTCGCGCACCGGCACGCGGTATTGCACGACCAGAATCGCGAGAAGTGGGACTCCGGCATTTACGTTCCCCTGCAGAACATCACCGAAAAGCAGGCCAATTTCGTCGTCATCGATTCGCTGCTGTCGGAAGAAGCGGTGCTGGGCTTCGAGTACGGTTATGCGACCGCGCAGCCGTTTGAGCTGGTCATCTGGGAAGCGCAATTCGGCGACTTTGCCAACGGCGCGCAGGTGGTGATCGACCAGTTCATTTCCTCGGGCGAAGCCAAGTGGGGCCGCCAGTGCGCCCTGTCGATGTTTCTGCCGCACGGTTACGAGGGCCAGGGCCCCGAGCACTCCTCGGCGCGCCTGGAGCGCTACCTGCAACTGTGCGCCGAGCACAATATCCAGGTGGTGGTGCCGTCGACGCCGGCGCAATTGTTCCACATGATCCGCCGCCAGTCGCTGCGGCCGATGCGCCGTCCGCTGATCGTGATGATGCCCAAGTCGCTGTTGCGAAAGAAGGAATCGACTTCGTCGATGGAGGAGCTGGCCGAAGGCAAATTCCACAATGTGATCGGCCACCAGGATGCGCCGGGACAGAAGATCAATCCGAAGAAGGTGAAGCGGGTGGTGTTTTGTTCGGGCAAGGTGTATTTCGACCTCGCCGCCGAGCACGCCAAGCGCGGTATCGACGATATCGCCGTCTGCCGCATCGAGCAGCTGTATCCGTTCCCGCACGAGGAATTCGCCGAGCAGATCGACCTGTACTCGGCCGCGAAATCGGTCGTCTGGGTGCAGGAAGAGCCCGGCAACCAGGGGGCGTGGCACCGCGTGCAGCACTACCTGCTACGCCATATGCGCCCGGATCAGTCGCTGGCCTACTCGCTGCGGCCTTCATCGGCCTCGCCGGCGGTCGGTTATGCGCAAAAGCACGCCGAGCAGCAACGCGAACTGGTGGAAGCGGCCTTGACCTGGGAAAGTTCTGCGGCCAAGAAATCGGCGCAGGCGCAGATGGGTGTGCTGAGCAAACCTGCGACGTAACATCGTCGCCGCCTGCAGCCCGCCACCCCGAATACGACAGAAACATCAAGGACTCAACATGCAAATCGAAGTGAAGGTACCGCAATTGTCCGAATCCGTCGCCGAAGCGACGCTGGTCAGCTGGCACAAGAAAGAGGGTCAGGCCGTCAAACGCGACGAAAACCTGATCGACATCGAAACCGACAAGGTGGTGATGGAGTTACCGGCGCCGGCCGACGGTGTGCTGGTC
>CAZCKI010000624.1:0-1921 GCA_964498815.1 uncultured Burkholderiales bacterium | reverse complement strand
GCGCGCCGGCGGCAAGCACAACGACCTGGAAAACGTCGGCTATACCGCGCGCCACCACACCTTTTTCGAAATGCTGGGCAATTTCAGTTTCGGCGACTACTTCAAGCCGGACGCGATCAAGTTTGCCTGGGAACTGCTGACGGTGGTCTACAAACTGCCGAAGGAAAAACTGCTGGTCACCGTCTACGCCGACGACCAGGAGGCCTACGACCTCTGGGCTAACGACATCGGCGTGCCGAAGGACCGTATCATCCGCATCGGCGATAACAAGGGCGCCAAGTACGCCTCCGACAATTTCTGGATGATGGGTGACACCGGTCCCTGCGGCCCCTGCAGCGAAATCTTCTACGACCACGGCGCGCACATCCCCGGCGGGCCCCCCGGCTCGCCCGGCGAAGACGGCGACCGCTTCATCGAAATCTGGAACCTCGTGTTCATGCAGTACAACCGCGAGGTCAAAGATGGCCCGATGATCCCGCTGCCGAAGCCCTCGGTCGACACCGGCATGGGTCTGGAGCGTTTGTCGGCGGTGTTGCAGCACGTGCACGCCAATTACGAGATCGATCTTTTCCAGACGCTGATCAAGGCGGCAATGCGCGAGACTGGCGCCACCGACATTGCGTCACCGAGCTTGCGCGTGATTGCAGATCACATCCGCGCCTGCGCCTTCCTGGTCTGCGACGGTGTGATTCCCGAGAACGCCGGGCGCGGCTACGTGCTGCGCCGCATCGCCCGCCGCGCTATGCGCCACGGCTACAAGCTGGGCCAGAAGAAGGCCTTCTTCTACAAATTGGTGGACGACCTCGCCCGGGTGATGGGCGACGCTTTCCCGGAAATCGTCACGAACAAAGAGCGCGTAAAAGCGGTGCTGAAACAGGAAGAAGAGCGCTTTGGTGAAACTCTGGAGCATGGCATGCAGGTTTTGGCTTTGGCGGAGCCTATTGGTCGTCGTGCTTGTGACCTTGTCGCCAGCGAGATGGGAATGCGCGTAGTGTCTTGGACTGAAAAGGATATTGGGGCGCCGAAACTGATCGGTCACGCGCTTGCCAGAGGTGAAAAGGGTCATGCTGTCATCATCGTGGTAAGACGGCGACCGAATGCTAGTGCTGGTCTAGATATTCAAGCGCATGCCGCGAGCCTAATTAGCGATGCCAAGCATGTGGCGTACTCTATTTTGATACTGATTGCGGACGCGGATACAGCGCTTCCGACAGAAGCTGAATTGAATGCCGCGCGAGTTGAGAACAATTTCCCTGACAATGTTTTGATTTTTGCAAAGCAGGAGTCGTCTTTGCCTTTAGATGGTGTTACCGCCTTTATGCTTTACGACACCTACGGATTCCCCATCGACCTGACCGCCGACATCGGCCGCGAGCGCGGTTTCGCGGTGGACATGGCGGGTTTTGAAAAGGCTATGGCCGAGCAGCAGGAGCGCTCGCGCGCGGCCGGCAAGTTCGCCATGAAGGAAAAACTGAGCTACGAGGGCGCGACCACCGATTTTCGCGGCTACGACGTGTTCGACGCCGTCGGCAAAGTGCTGGCGCTGTATCGCGACGGCAGCGCGGTGAAGGAATTGAAAGCGGGCGAGGCCGGTGTGGTGGTGCTGGACCAGACGCCGTTTTACGCCGAGTCCGGCGGACAGGTGGGGGACCAGGGCACGCTGTCCACGTCCACTGCTCAATTCGATGTGCAGGATACGCAAAAGGTGCAGGCCGATGTGTTCGGCCACCACGGCATGGTGCGCAGCGGCACGCTTGTCGTCGGTGATGCGGTGCACGCCATTGTTGACAAGGTTTTGCGGGTGCGCACCATGCGCCACCACTCGGCAACACACTTAATGCACAAGGCGCTACGGCAGGTGCTGGGCGAGCACGTGCAGCAAAAAGGCTCGCTGGTCGATGCCGACAAGACGCGCTTCGAC
>CAZCKI010000623.1:0-1926 GCA_964498815.1 uncultured Burkholderiales bacterium | reverse complement strand
TGGGACTGTGCGGTGTGGTCGGGGTGGTGCTGGGCGGCTTGCTGTTACGCTATTCGCCGCTGATGCAAATGCGGAAATTGCCGGAAAACGCCACGGCTGCGCCGCCTACGCCGGAGATGGCCGCGGATTAAGAACGCCTAACATCCAAACGGGCGGTTGCTAGCGTCATACTGCAGATCGACAATTCAACCGCCCGCAGGCTGACCGGCCGCGGGCACAGCCGGGAGAGTTTCATGGACTTTTTTACTTCGAGCGTGGCATTGGCGGGCATCGTCTGCGGTGTCGGCGCGCCGCTGATCCTGATCGGCATGATCCTGTATTTCAAGCTGAGGAAGTTGCACGTGCTGCACGATCTGGCGATCACCCTGGCGGAAAAGGGCCAGCCGATACCACCGGAACTGTTCCTGCCGCCGCCCGATTCTGCCCTGCGCACCGGCTTGATTTTGGTTGGCTTGGGCCTGGGACTAAGCGTGCTGCTGTGGCAGGTGTCGGCGCCATGGAGCGTCGGCCTGATCCCGATGTTCACCGGCTTCGGCTACCTGATTTCCTGGAAGATCGAAACGGGCCGCGCCAAGGACGGGTCCGCAGGCTAGCCCTTCCGGCGCCGCGCGCATGGTTCGCGCCATCGAGGAAGGCGATCAGCCGGGTTTCGCCGACCGCGACCTGGTCACGCGCGTATTGCTGCGCGAGGACCGGCACGCCTTTGCCGAGCTGGTGCGGCGGCATCAATCGGCGCTGCGCGCAAGCCTGCGCAAGATGACTGCCGGCAATCACGCCCTGGCCGACGATCTCGCCCAGGAAACGTTCATCCTGGCGTGGCGCAACATCCAGTCGTTTCGCTTCGAGGCGCGCTTTTCCACCTGGCTGTACCGCATCGCGTTCAACGTCTGGCAGTCGGAGGTGCGCAAAAAACACGAAATCACCATGGACGACGAGTACCGGCCGGAGCCGGAACCGACCGAACCGGAGTCGCACCAGACCGGCATGCGCCTCGATTTGCAAAAAGCGATGCTGCTATTGAGCGAGGCCGAGCGCAATGCCATCACGCAGTGCTATTACCACGACCTGTCCCACGAGGAAGCCGCCTATGTGCTGGGGCTTCCCCTCGGGACTTTGAAAACCCATATACTGAAGGCGAAGGAAAAGATGCGCGCCGAGCTGGACGCGTATCGCCGGAAAGGAGCAGTCGCATGAACACACCACTGAATTTGCAGCGGGATCCGGTCGACGAGTGGATCAAGGCCGATGCGGCCGCCACGCGCGCGGAGTACATCGACGACGCCGGCTTTACGCTGCGCGTGATGGATGCCCTGCCCGCGGCATCGCTGCGCGTGAGCCGCTTGCGCTTCGGACTGCCGATGGCAGGCGCGGTGTTGGCCGCCGTGCTGGCGGGCGCCTTTTCGCCGATCGGCAATTTCATGATCGACGCGATCATGGATATCCTCACCAACACGCCGAGCAACAGCGCCTACGGACTGTTCGCCATCGTCACGGCGATGGCCTGCGCGGCGGTGGTGGCGTTGCAGGGAGATCGCTAAGCTACCTTTGGCTTGTGGGTGATAAACCGGCAAAAGGCTTTCGACACAGAGACACAGAGGACACAGAGAAAATCTGAATTGATTTTGATCTCCTCTGTGTTCTCTGTGCCCTCTGTGTTTCAAAGCTTTTGACTCTGGATATCGCGGAATGACGCGGAGACGGGACGAAAAAAAGCCGCCGGATGCCGGCGGCTTTTTTTATTGACGGGTCGCTTACAGCAGGTGTGCGACGCCGGCGCGTTCTTCTTCGAGTTCCTTTAGCGTGGCGTCCATTTTGCCACGCGAGAATTCGTCGATGTCGAGACCCTTGATGACGGTGATCTTGCCATTCTCGGTGGTGCAGGGCACGCCGTACATGACGCTTTCGGGGATGCCGTAGCTGCCGTCG
>CAZCKI010000622.1:0-1935 GCA_964498815.1 uncultured Burkholderiales bacterium | reverse complement strand
CGGCGACCTTCTCCGACGACATCAAGCGCCTGGCCGACAGCCTCCTCAACGCGCCGGCGCTGATCGAAGTGGCGCGGCGCAATTCGACCGTGGAAATCATCGCGCAAAAAGTGCACCCGGTCGATCGCGACAAGAAAAAAGAGTTGCTTACCCATCTCATCAAGGAACGCAACTGGCACCAGGTGCTGGTGTTCACGCGCACCAAGCACGGCGCCAACCGCTTGACCGAGGGGCTCAACAAGTCCGGCATCACCGCGCTCGCCATCCACGGCAACAAGAGCCAGGCGGCGCGCACCCGCGCGCTGGCCGAATTCAAGACCGGCGAACTGCAGGTGTTGGTCGCCACCGATATCGCCGCGCGCGGCATCGACATCGACCAGTTGCCGCATGTGGTGAACTACGAAATGCCGAACGTGCCGGAAGATTATGTGCACCGCATCGGCCGTACCGGCCGCGCCGGCGCCACGGGCGAGGCGATTTCGCTGGTGTGCGTGGACGAGAAAAAATTCCTGTCCGACATCGAGCGCCTCATCAAGCGCGATATCGTGCAGGAAGTGGTTCCGGGCTTCGAACCCGACCCGCGCGCCAAACCCGAACCGATCCAATTGCGTTCCCCCGGACACGGCCGCGGCCAGTCGCAGGGCCGCAACTCGGGGCGTGGCGGAAACGGTGGCGGTCGTGGTCAGCCTCCGAAATCGGGGCAGAGCAAGCCATCCCAAGGCAAGCCGCCGCAAGCCAAGGGTGCGCAAGGAAAGCAAGGGCAAGGCAGGAGCCGTTCGCAAGGCAGCGGCGGCAAAGGCACGGGGGCTACCAGCGAGATCCGCACCTTTGTGAGCGATTTGCGCCGGCCCGCACCTTCGGGCGCCGCACCGTTTCGCAAATCGCGGAATGGCTAGCGCTAAATAGTAACGAACATGGCGATGACCGCCATCGCCATCACGGCGGTGGCGAGCCATCCCAGCACCCGCAGGCGTCGGCCGATGGCGAAGGCGCCCATCACCTTTTCGCTGGTGCCCAGCCACATCATCACCGCCATGATCGGCACCGCGATGACGCCGTTGATGACGGCGCTGTAAAAGAGCTCCTTCATCGGGTCGATCGGCGTAAAGCAGAGCAGGATGCCACCGATGGTGGCGGCCGCGACGATGCTGTAAAAGCGCTGGCCCTCGTATGGCTTCAGGTCGAGGCCGGTGCGCCAGTCGAAGGCTTCGGCGACCGCGTACGCGGCCGACCCGGCCAGCACCGGGATCGCCAGCAGCCCGGTACCGATGATGCCGAGGCTGAATAACAGGAAGGTGAACTCGCCCGCCAGCGGACGCAGGGCCTCGGCCGCCTGCGCCGAAGTCTGGATGTTGGTCATGCCGTTGGCGTGCAGGGTGGCGGCCGTCGACAGGATGATAAAAAACGCCACCAGGTTGGAAAATCCCATGCCGACCAGCGTATCCCAGCGGATGCGCCGCAAATGCCGTTTCGCCTCGGCTTTGGTCATCTCATGGTTCGCACCGGCGTTGACGCCGTGGTCGGCATCGATGTTTGCATTGCGCACGCTGCGCAGGTCTTCCATTTCCTGCGCCGCCTGCCAGAAAAACAGATACGGGCTGATGGTGGTGCCGAACACCGCCACCACCATGGTGATGGTGTCGTTGTCCCACTCCATTTTCGGCCATAGGGCACGCTGCAGCACCTCGAGCCATGGCACGCTGATGGTGAACACGACCGCGACGTAGGACAAAAGCGCCAGCGTCAGCCACTTCAGATAGCGCACGTAGCGCTCGTAACTCATGAACACCTGCAGGACCAGGCACAGGAGGCCGAACATGATGGCGTACAGGTGGATGGAGCCGCCCGCCAGCATGCGCGTCGCCTCGGCCATGGCGGCGATGTCGGCCGCGATATTGATGGTATTGGCGACCAGCAGCAGCGCCACCACCAGGT
>CAZCKI010000621.1:0-1936 GCA_964498815.1 uncultured Burkholderiales bacterium | reverse complement strand
CGGAAGCGGAGGAAGTGGACGCCATCGCCATCAACCCGGCGGAGCTCAAGGTCGACACCTTCCGCGCCTCGGGCGCCGGCGGCCAGCACGTGAACAAGACCGACTCCGCGATCCGCATCACGCACCTGCCGACCGGCATCGTGGTCGAGTGCCAGGACGAACGCTCGCAGCACAAGAACCGCTCGCGCGCCATGTCGATTCTCTCGGCGCGCCTGCTCGAAGCTGAGCAACGCAAGCAGCGCGAACAGGAGGCCGCCACGCGCAAAAGCCTGGTCGGCACCGGCGACCGTTCGGAACGCATCCGCACCTACAACTTTCCGCAGGGGCGCGTGACCGATCACCGCATCAATCTCACCTTGTACAAGCTCGATCAGGTCATGGAAGGAAAGCTCGACGAGCTGATCGACGCGCTGCGTACCGCCGATCAGGCCGATCTGCTCGCGACGCTGAATGCCTGAGCATGAAACACGCCAGCCTGCCTGCCATGCCGCCGACAATCGGTGAAATCCTGCAAACCGCTGCGCGTGAGCTGCAAACGACCAGCCCTACGCCGCGGCTCGACGCGGAGGTGCTGCTGATGCACGTCTTCGGGCTGGATCGCAGCGCGCTGATCGCGCGCGGACACATCTCGCTGACAGACGATCAATTTCATCAGCTTGAAAAGCTGATCGCACGGCGGCGGCGCGGCGAACCGGTCGCCTATCTCACCGGCACGCGCGAATTCTGGTCCATGGAGCTCAATGTCTCCCCGGCGGTGTTGATCCCGCGTCCGGAAACCGAGCTGCTGGTGGAAAAAGCGCTGGAACGCATTCCACGCGACGCGGAATGGACCATCGCCGATCTCGGCACCGGTAGCGGTGCCATTGCCATGGCTATCGCCAAGGAACGCCCGCGCTGTCGCGTGATCGCCACCGACATTTCTCCGCCGGCGCTCGATGTTGCGCGCTCGAACGCCGCGAGGTTCAACCTGACCCGGGTCGAATTCCGTGAAGGCAGCTGGCTCGAACCGCTCATGAGCATGAAACTAGACATGATCGTGAGCAATCCGCCATATGTCCGTGCCGATGATCCGCACCTGCAACAGGGAGACATCCGCTTCGAACCTGCGCAGGCTCTTGCTGCCGGTCCTGACGGACTCGACGATATTCGCTCGATCATCCTGTCGGCACGCGACTATCTGCAGCCCGCCGCCTGGCTTTTATTCGAGCATGGCTGGGATCAGGGCAACGCCGTCGGTCTTTTTTTGCACCGGCACGGCTATCGGAATATCGTTTGTCACCCGGACATCGGCGGGCGCGACCGCGTGACAGCTTGTCGTCTGTAGTCGGCCAAGTCCGCCACTTATTAATTCAGCCATGGATGATAAACAGCTTCTGCGCTACAGCCGTCATATCCTGCTGCCGCAGGTGGGCGTGGACGGCCAGCAGAAGCTGCTCGACGCGCGCGTGCTGGTCATCGGGCTTGGCGGACTGGGTTCGCCGGTGGCGATGTATCTCGCCGCCTCGGGCGTAGGGCATCTCGTCATCGTGGACCACGACCGCGTGGAACTGTCGAACCTCCAGCGTCAGATCGCGCACACCACGAACGCCATCGGCACCGATAAACCGGCGTCGGCAAAACAAACGCTGCAAGCGCTGAATCCCGCGGTTCAGATCACGGCCTTCAATAAAATCCTCGATGCCGACGAACTGGCCGAACAGATACGGTTGGCGAATGTCGTGGTCGACGCGAGCGACAACTTCGCTACCCGCTTCGGCCTGAATCGTCTTTGCGTCGAGTGGAAAAAACCGCTCGTCTCGGGCGCGGTGATCCGGATGGAAGGTCAGGTGACGACTTTCCGCGCCGATCTTCCCGGCGCTCCCTGTTATCGCTGCCTGTACAAAGACATGGACGAGCTGGCCGAAACCTGTTCGGAAACCGGCGTGCTCGCGCCGGT
>CAZCKI010000620.1:0-1939 GCA_964498815.1 uncultured Burkholderiales bacterium | reverse complement strand
CGCCATCGATAACGCCGTGATCACGGCGCTCGCCCTGGGCGGTTCCACCAATGCGGTAGTGCACCTGATCGCGCTGGCGCGCCGCGCCGGCGTCGCGCTCGATCTGGAACGCTTCGACGCCCTGGCGCGGAAGACCCCGGTGCTGGCCAATGTGCGGCCCACCGGTAAATACTTGATGGAAGATTTTTACTACGCGGGCGGCCTGCGCGGCCTGCTGTCGCGGCTGGGCGATCTGCTCGATACCAAGGCGCTCACCATCACCGGGGCCACGCTGGGTGAAAACATCGCCGGGGCCGCCGTTTACAACGACGATGTGATCCGCTCGCGTGAAAATCCGCTGGTGGAGCGAGACGGTCTCGCCGTGTTGCGCGGCAATCTCGCGCCCAACGGTGCGGTCATCAAGCCGGCGGCCATGGAAGCGCATCTGCAAAAACACAGTGGCCGCGCCGTGGTGTTCCGCGATTACAACGATATGGCGGCGCGCATCGACGATCCCAATCTCGATATCGACAAGGACTCCGTGATCGTCTTGCAGGGCGCCGGTCCGCAGGGCGCACCCGGCATGCCCGAGTGGGGCCAGTTGCCGATCCCGAAAAAACTGCTGCAAGCGGGTGTACGCGACATGTTGCGCATTTCGGACGCGCGCATGAGCGGAACCAGTTACGGTGCCTGCGTGTTGCACGTGGCGCCGGAGTCGCATATCGGCGGCCCGCTGGCGCTGGTGAAGGACGGCGATCTCATTTTCCTGGACGTGCCGGCGCGCAAGTTGGAACTGAAGGTGAGCGAGGCCGAACTGGCCGCGCGCCAGACAGCCTGGGTGGCACCGGCGCCGCACTTCACGCGCGGATTCGGCGTACTGTATCTGAAGCACATCAAGCAGGCCGACCAGGGCTGCGATTTCGATTTTCTGGAAGAGGGCGGCGCCGAAGCCGTCGAGCCGGAAATCCATTGACGACTGCAGAGGGAAACATGAACACAAAAAAAAGAATTTTCGCCGCCTCCTTGGCAGCGCTTGCGGCGCTCGTCGCCGTCTGTCTGCCCGCCGTGGCCGAGGACAAGTGGCCGTCGAAACCAATCAAGTACATCGTGCCTTTCCCCCCCGGCGGCACCACCGACATCCTCGCACGCCTGATCGGCGCCAAGCTCGCCACCGCACTGGGTCAGCCGGTGCTGGTGGACAACAAGCCGGGCGCCGGCGGCAATATCGGCTCCGACTTCGTCGCCAAGTCCGCACCCGACGGCTATACCATCCTCGGCGGCACCATCAGCTCGCACGCCATCAATGTGAGCATGTACAAGCAGATGCCGTACGACCCGATCAAGGATTTTCAGGCCGTCACGCTGATCGGCACCAATGCGAATGTACTGATCGTCGATCCTAAGCTCGCCGCCAAGAACGTGAAGGAATTGATCGCGATGGCCAAGGCCAAGCCGGGTTCCATGAGCTTCGCTTCCGCCGGCAACGGCACGTCGCAACACTTGTCCGGAGAATTGTTCAAGGCGATGGCGGGCTTGGATATGGTGCACATCCCCTATAAGGGGAGTGCGCCGGCCATCTCGGACGTGATGGGCGGACAGGTGCCGATGATGTTCGACACCACCGTGGTGGCGGCGCCGCATATCAAGTCGGGTAATGTGCGCGCTTTGGCTGTCACGTCCGCCAAGCGGGTCAAGGGGTTGGACACCATACCAACCATGGCCGAAGCCGGCGTGCCGGGCTATGAGTTGGTGTCGTGGCAGGGCGTCTTCGCGCCGGCCGGCACGCCCAAGGACATCGTAAAGCGCCTGCAATCCGAGATCGTCAAGATTCTCGCCATGCCGGATATCCGCGAACGCCTCGACGCCCTGGGTGTCGAGCCGGTCGGCAATACTCCGGAAGAATTCTCCGTATTTCAAAAGGCCGAGATCACCAAATGGGCCAAGGTGATCAAGGACGCAC
>CAZCKI010000619.1:0-1945 GCA_964498815.1 uncultured Burkholderiales bacterium | reverse complement strand
GCGCCCCACCCTTTGGGCACCCTGCGCATGTCCAACTGCCGCGTTCCGGGTGATCGTCTGCTGGGACAGCCAGGGGAAGGCTTCAAGATTGCCATGGCCACTCTGGACATTTTCCGTTCTTCGGTGGGCGCTGCCGCACTGGGTTTTGCACGGCGGGCGCTGGACGAGGCCGCTGCCCGGACGCTCAAGCGGCGTATGTTTGGCAAAAGGCAGGCCGACTTCCAGTTGACTCAGGTCAAGCTTGCCGACATGGCGGTATCGATCGACGCCGCAGCCCTGTTGATCTACCGATCGGCGTGGACCAAAGATACGCTGGGCGGGCGCGTCACCCGCGAGGCCGCGATGGCCAAGCTGTACGCTACGGAGTCGGCGCAGAAGGTGATTGATGAAGCGGTGCAGATGTTCGGCGGCCTGGGTGTCGTTCGCGGCATGGCAGTCGAGCGGCTCTACCGGGAGATCCGGGCGCTGCGCATCTACGAAGGGGCCAGTGAGGTGCTGAAGTTGATTATTGGATCAAAGGTGCTGGAGACGGCAGTGGCGGAAAGTGGCGCAAGCGGTTTCCCGGTGCGTGACGGAGGTACAGAGCCGTTGGCTTAGACTCCGTTACTGCTCCAGCGACGTCCTGCAATCTTGGATTACCTTGTACGGCAGCAAAGCCGCGGAACGAAATGGATCTGCTTCTCACGGGCCTGATCCGAGTAGAAGACCCAGTTCCCACGACATAGAAGTATAGGGATGGACTCATGCCGGTCGAAACCAAAATGGTGCTTACCCGCAAGCACGCCGTAATCACCGGCGGAGGACACGGAATCGGCGCAGCCATTGCCGAGTCGCTGGCTCGCCTGGGTGCATGCGTCTCTCTGATCGGCCGGAACGCTGAGGCCCTGCAGGGCACGAAGACCCGCATCATCAAGGAATATGGGGTCAAGGTGGAGACGGCGCCGGTCGACGTGGCTGACGAAGCCGCGGTTCACAAGGCGGTGAGCACTCTCAGAGAGAAACTCGGTGATCCGGACATACTGGTCAACAACGCCGGCTTCGCGGCTTCGGCGCCGTTTCTCAAGTCGGACGCGGAGTTATGGCGCAGGCTGCTGGATGTGGACCTGATGGGCGCGGTCTATTGTACCCAGGCGGTTCTGCCGGCCATGCTGAAAGCCAACTGGGGCCGGATTATCAACATCGCTTCGATTGCCGGACTTACGGGGCATCCTTATATCACGGCGTACTGCGCGGCTAAGCACGCCATGATTGGCCTGACGCGTGCCTTGGCGATCGAAACGGCTCGCACGGGTATCACCGTAAATGCGATATGCCCGAGCTACACAGACACCGAAATGACGGTGAACAGTATCACCAACATCACAAACAAAACCGGCCACAGCCGCGAGGATGCCCTGGCCAGCTTGCTCGCCCGGAATCCGCAGAGGCGCCTGATTCAGCCCGCTGAGGTGGCGGAGACCGTGGTTTGGCTGTGTGGCGAGGGCGCTGCGTCGGTGACGGGACAAAGCATAGTTCTTGCCGGTGGGGAACTCATGCCATGAATTCGAAGCTCTTCAGCAACTGCCATTGACCGAAATTCTGCAAGGCGCGGCTGTCGAATCGCAGAGAAGATCGGAAACGTTTCATCCGGCGGCTAGTATTATTAAAACCGCAGTTCAAATTCAACTGTGTGCGGTGTCTGCGGTATGCGCCAGCTTCTTTAAATCCACACTTTCGTCGGCGGCCTGTTCAGGCGTCAATCGAGCGCCCGCCGCAATCAGCTTGCGCGCCATCATGTGGTCCAGCGGGCGATTGATGGAGTCCACGGCGATGAGCCGCCCCTCTCTAAAGTAAAACACAGAAAACTTTCTGCTCTCCAGGCTGCCGCGGGTCACAATCCGATCGTAGCCTTGAGAGATTCCCGCCATTTGTAACTTGATATCGAACTGATCGGTCCAGAACCACG
>CAZCKI010000618.1:0-1951 GCA_964498815.1 uncultured Burkholderiales bacterium | reverse complement strand
GGAATGCATCATCGCGCGTATAGTAAGGTCCAGCGCAACCCCAATACTTCGTCAGACTTTCCCTAGGAGCAAACCATGAAGAAAACCCTGATTGCCCTGTCCATCGTCGCTCTTACCGGTTGCGCCACACAGGCATCGGCTCCCGCCCCCAAGCTGAAAGACGGCGAAGTGGCGATCCCGGCCGACTACAAGACCTGGCCCAAGTTCCTGGGCGAAATCCAGCGCGCGGACGCCAAGCAGGTTCGCGAAGCGTTTATCAACCCCACTGGCGCCGCGGCCAAGGCAGGAGGGGCGTTTGCCAACGGCACCTTGATGGTGATGGAGATTTACAAGGCACGCGAAAATGCCGACGGTACGCTGATGAAGGGCGGCGACGGCAAGCTGGTCAAGGGCGATCTCGCCAAGGTTTTTGTGATGGGTAAAGGTGCGGGCTGGGGCGAACTCGCCCCAGCCGGCTTGAAGAATGGCGACTGGAGCTACGGCGCCTTCCTCGCCGACGGCAAAACGCCTTCTCCCGATCCGATCGCCGCCTGTCGTGCCTGCCACCTGCCGCTGGGCGACGCCAAGGACTATGTGCATCGCTACGATGAGTATTTCCGGAATCGCCCGGTCAGCAGCTACTAGAAGGAGCGCGCATGAGTAGAGTTGCGCTACTGGTTGCGCTATGGCTGTCTTCGGCATGCTTTGCCGAGGGCGCCAAGGTAGATGCCGAGGCGGCCAAATCGCTGATCGTGCAAAACTTTTGTAACGCCTGCCACGACGCCGACATGAAAATGCTCGGGCCGGCTTACAAGGATGTGGCGGCCAAGTATCGATCCGACAAGGACGCGCTGGAAAAACTCGCGGCCAAGGTCAGGAAGGGCGGCGGCGGCATCTGGGGGGAAGTGCCGATGCCTGCCAACCCTGGCGTCAAGGACGAAGAACTCAAGACCATTCTGACCTGGGTCTTGTCGCTGTAATCTCTGGCGAACCTGCCGTTTCAGTCGGTGGTTTTGCGCAGGATTTGCCAGAGATTGTTGAAGTCATCGGTCCATAGCCGCGACTCCGGCTCCGGCACTACCGGCGTGGTTGCCGAGACGATTTCGGGCTTCAGTAACAAGCGCCGGTCGCGGGTCAACAGCACCCAGTCGCTGCTGGTGGCGCCATCCTCGTAGCTGTCGCGTATCCAAGCCATGTGCAGCCCGCGCTTTTCCGCCATCTGCATGACCACCGGCTTCAGGTCGAGGTAACGATTGGAGACGTGAAAGGCGATGATGCCGCCTTCCGCCATGTGTTTTTCATAGACGGCAAGGGCTTCCAGGGTGATCAGGTGGACCGGGATCGAGTCGCTGGAAAATGCGTCGATGGCGAGCACGTCGAAGCGCTGCGGCGCCTCGCGTTCCATGCTGAGTCGCGCATCGCCAAGGGCAATCTCGATCGATGCGCCGCTGTCGTGCAAATAGGTGAAATCGCGATTGGCGATTTCCACCACGGCCGGATTGATGTCGTAAAAGCGAAACACGTCGACCAGATTGCCGTACGAGGCGATGGTCCCTGCGCCGAGTCCGATCACGCCGACGCGGCGCGCGCGCGTCAGCATGTTTTCTTTCAATGCTAGCGCAAGACCGATTCCCGACTTCGGTTTGTAATAGGTCGTGGCCGAGCGGTTGTAGGGCGGGTCCATATACTGGTCGCCGTGCAGGATGGAACCGTTTACCAGAGCGCGGCGGCGGAATTCGACTTCCGGCGGGTTGTACTGCTTTACTCGAAGCGTCCCGTAAAAGTTGCGCGTCATGACGACCACGTCCTGGCGAAAGTCGATGACCGAAAATATCGCCGCGCCGAATACCGTGGCGCTGATGGCGACCCCGAAAACGCGCCACCACCAGCGCGCCGCGGGCCAGAACAGCGCCAACCCGAGGGCCGCCAGCAGAAACAGGGTAAACGCCAGTTCGTAGTACGCCGGCAGCAG
>CAZCKI010000617.1:0-1962 GCA_964498815.1 uncultured Burkholderiales bacterium | reverse complement strand
TCAGAAAGGCCTATTACTTTGAACTCCTTGCCGAGTATCTCCACTTTGTCACCCAATGCGATACCGGATTTCTCTGCAACGTTGCGGTCAATAATTGCTTCATCCTTACCGGGCAAACTGCGCCCGGATGAAATCTTCCAGGGACCGCCGAATTCGGCTCCTTTCGGCAAGCCAATGATGTATGCCAGATTCCGTTCGTCGCCTGCCACCACGTTGTTCGTCAGATACAAGATAGGCGTAACCGAAGCAACGCCGGGTAGATACTTTACTTTCCTTGCGACAGAATCCGGCAATGTTGAAGAAGCCATGTGCATGTTGAAGACGTCCGCCTGCGAGACCCAAACGTCCGCGCCGCTGTATTCGATGTATGCCGTGATCTGGCGTTCGACGCCGGTGAAGACCGCATCCAGTGAAAGGATGAGCAATAGGGCAAGTGCCACGCCGCCGACCGAGATGATCAGGCGCGCCTTGTTCTGAAAAAGGTTGCGGAAAGCCAGCCAGATCATTTGCGAAAGACCTCCGCCGGCGCGAGATTGGCAACCACGCGCGTTGGGAAGATGGACGCGATTAGCGCCATGCCCAATCCGGCAAGTAAGGCCTGTCCACTATCGACGGGATCAAAGACGATTAGGAATTGGGGGCGGGCGGACATGATCCATTGGGCCGCGCCGTTCGCCAGCAGAATACCCAGCAATGATCCGGCTATGGATGCGAACAGGGCTTGCGTCAGCACGACTTGATAGAGGAAACGATTCTTCGCGCCGATGGCCTTGATGACGCCGTATTCGCGTTCACGTTCGACCGTGGCGGTGTAAATGATCAACCCGACGATCATCGTCCCGACCAGGAAAGCGATCCCAACCATCAACCTGAGCGGGGCCGAGAAGACTTTGGCAAAAAGCTTGAGGTCATTGGCGGCCATTTGCTTCTTGGTGAGAGCATTGATGCCGGATAGATCGTTTAGCCGTCTAAGGATATCGTCCTCATCTGCGCCATCCGAAGTGGTGAGCAGGAGGAAGCTGGTCGCTCCGGGAGTCAGCAATAGCTCCTCCGCCGCATCCTTGCGCACAAAGAAGAAACTTGTCATCCAGGAAGCGGTGTCTTTCGACAAGCCGACGATCGTGAAATCTTTTCCCATGACCTCGATTTCATCACCAAGTTTTAGATCATGGCGGTCAGCGAGGACACGGTCCAAGACAATTTCTCTTTTCGAGCGCGGCTCATGTCCCGCGCTCAGTTCCCATGGCCCGCCGCCTCGCTTCGGGTCGTAGCCGATCATGTAGGCGGGTTGTTTTTTCCCATGCAGATCTAGAATGACGAACTGCGAGAGGATCGGGATCGCTTCATCCACGCCGCGGATTGATTCCGTTTTTTGGGCGACTCCTTCGGGGAGGAGGGAGGTTGCCCCAAGCAGGTTGACTACATCTTCCTGCGCCACCACAATTGAGCCGGGCGAATGGTCGAGGTAGGAGGTGATCTGACTATTCATCCCTGCCAAAAAACCTTTTAGCACCAGGATCAGCATGACAGCCAGCGCCACGCCGAAAATGCTCAGAGCCAGGCGAGTCTTGTCTTGAAAGAGATTACGGCGTGCAAGGGACACGGTCAAGTTCCTTTCAGAGGAGCAAATTTGTTCATGTTTGAAAGATAGCACCAAACCTGCCAGAGTACGAGCGCTAATCAGCGTAGTCGATATAAGTAAAACTACCTGCTCAGGAAAAAACCCGACGAGAGATCGTCGGGTTTACATTTGCAAGTTTTTTCAGTGTTCAACCTGACTGCAAATGGGATTATATTCCTGCCAGTACGCGCTTTCCGCGCCAACCGACCAAAGCAAGCAATAATCCCCCGGCCAGACCGAAAACAGAAATTGTCAAAGTTGCATCAAACCAAAACTCCACCGGAAAGAGGCGAATGAGCGTATCAGAGTAAGAGAATAGCCATGAACCAGGCTTGAAGAAA
>CAZCKI010000616.1:0-1966 GCA_964498815.1 uncultured Burkholderiales bacterium | reverse complement strand
ACGGGTTCTTCTACGGCGTAGGCCATCCTTCGGCAAACATCCAGGACCCGACGACGTCGTGCGGCGCGAAGCTGGTTTCGCTGACCGGTCCGGCGGTCGACAAGCTGGTCAAGGAAAGGCCTTACTACGCGTACGCCGCGATTCCCGGCGGGCTGTATCCGGCCAACTCGACCGACACGAAAACGTATGGCGTGCTCGCCACCATGGTGTCCTCGAGCAAGGTGCCGGCGGATACGGTCTACGCGGTGGTCAAGGGCGTCTTCGATAATTTCGACGAGTTCAAGAAGCTTCATCCGGCGCTCGCCATTCTTTCGCCCCAGAATATGATCAAGGACGGCTTGTCAGCGCCATTGCATGAAGGCGCAATCAGGTACTACAAGGAAAAGGGCTGGATCAAGTAAGCCAGGCGGCGAGATGGTAGTGGGGCGGAATGAAAGTTCCGCCCTTTTGTTTTCCACGGAACTCCTATGAGCGAGCCGATCGGGCCGGCGCCGGGCGACCTCGAGCAACTCGTCAAAGAAGCAGACCTCGGCGGCCGCGAGCCGGCTGGACCGGTCGGGGCTTTCCTTGCGCTGGTCGCGGCGGCCTGGTCGGTATTCCAGATCTGGTATGCGTCGCCGCTACCGTTCGTGGCAGGGTTTGGGATCTTCAACGATACCGAGGCGCGCGCAGTCCACCTCGCGTTCTCGATTTTCCTCGCGTTCGCCGCCTTTCCGGCGTTCCGGCGCTCTTCGCGCAAGATCGTGCCGGTGTCCGACTGGGTACTGGCGACCGTGGGCGCGTTCTGCGCCGCATACCTCTACCTTTATTACAACGAACTCGCCGGGCGACCGGGCAGGCCCACGACGATGGACATGACCGTCGGGCTGATCGGCATCGGAATCATGCTCGAAGCTACGCGCCGCGCCATGGGCATGGGCATGCTGATCACCACCGGTGTGTTCCTGATCTACATCTTTGCCGGGCCGTTGATGCCGGAGGTCATTCAGCACAAGGGCGCGACGGTGCAGCGCTTCATTTCGCACATGTGGCTGACGACCGAAGGCGTCTATGGCGTTGCGCTCGGCGTGTCGGTGCAATTCATTTTCCTGTTCGTGCTGTTCGGAACGCTGCTTGACATCGCCGGCGCTGGCAACTACATGATGCAGGTGTCGATCGCGCTGCTGGGCCACTTGCGCGGCGGGCCGGCCAAGGTCGCCGTCGTGTCTTCCGCGCTGAATGGAGTGGTCTCCGGTTCGTCGGTGTCGAACGTCGTCTCCGGCGGGATATTCACGATCCCGCTTATGAAGCGCACCGGATATTCTGGCGTGAAAGCCGGCGCGATCGAGGCGGCCTCTTCGATCAATGGGCAGCTGATGCCGCCGGTGATGGGCGCCGCGGCTTTCCTCATGGTCGAGTATGTCGGGATTTCCTACCCCGAGATCTGCAAACACGCCGCGCTGCCGGCGATCATTTCGTACATCGCGCTTTTTTACATCGTCCACCTCGAAGCGATGAAGTACGATCTGAAGGTGATCCCGCGCGGATATGTCCGCTCGATCGCGCAGCGGATGCTTGGGTGGGTGTTCGGTGTGAGCGGAACTTCGGCCGCATGCGCTGTCATCTACTACGGCATCACGTTCGTCAAGTGGGCATTCGGAGATCGTGCACCGTGGGCCTTGGCCGGGCTGACTATCGTGACCTATGTCGGCCTGCTCGCGTTTTCTGCGCGCTATCCGGATGTTCCGGAGGATGATCCGCTGGCGCCCGTGCTCCATCTGCCCGAACCGTGGCCGACAGTGCGGGCTGGCATGCACTTCTTCGTTCCGATCATCGTGCTGCTCTGGTGCCTGATGGTCGAGGAGCTATCACCGGGCACATCCGCTTTCTGGGCCACCGCAACGACCATTGTCCTGGTCGTCGTCCAGCCGGCGATGCTGGCGCTGTTCCGGCGTAACGGAAAAGCTTGGGAGGGATTGCGCAAGGG
>CAZCKI010000615.1:0-1971 GCA_964498815.1 uncultured Burkholderiales bacterium | reverse complement strand
AAAGCACAACGACAAGACGCAAGCGCCGGCAACGCCGCCCGTCACCAAGTAATCCTGGCCGAGCCAGCAGACAAACGCCCGGCCTCGGCCGGGCGTTTGTTTTGATGCTGCCGGCGTGCTTGGCACCCGGGAGCGTCGATTGCTAGCAACACCCGACACAAATTGTATGGCTTGATACGTTTACCGCAGCAACACCGGAGGCTTGCCAAACCCGCAGAGGTCCGTGCCGATAACCAAGAGCGCCCTTGCATTCGGCGCTCTCCCAGGTAAGGAGTGCCAGCCATGAACCTGCTCGATCTGGTCGAAACGCAGCTGATCTCCAACCGCCTGCCGCTGGTGGCCGTCACCCTCGCCGCCGTGCCGCACGCCAATACTCCCGTGGTGCTCACCCTGCACTGGCACGGCTTCGTGGAAGTGAAACTCACCGAGGATTCCGAAGCCGTAGGCTACCAATCGGTGCCGAGCTCGGCGCTGCAAGTCAATTCGCGCTGGGATAGTTTCGAAGAGCTCGAAAACGACACGCTCGAAACCGCCTGGGAGCTAGGCGCGTGGAACGTCGAGCGCACCGAAGCCAAACCGTTCGAGCGCCTGGGCGCCGACGCCATCGAAGCAACCTGCGGCATGCACGCCTTCGGCAGCTCGACCGTGATGCTGGACGGCGATTCGCCGTTCGTTTCCGATGTGCCCGACCGCGAAGAACTGGTCGGCACCGCCGCTCACGCCGGCTACATCCACTGGCTGTTCCGCCCGGTGCGCGGTGGCGTCTGGTCCGAAATCGCCGACGACGTCACCCTGCAACCCGGCGGCTACCGCAATCCTCCCTGCCCCCTGCTGCCGCGCCCGGTGACGCGCCCCACCTACCTGCGCAAATCGCGCAAGGTGATGTATTCGTTTGGCCGGGCTAGCCGGTTGGCAATGTAGGTCGATTTTCCCTGCGGATCCGAGTCGCGCGTTCCGCGCGAATTTCGGCGCGATTTCGCCTCAAAAATCATCAATAAAAACAAGAACTAGGAATAAACAAAACCAATCTAGAAAATCGGTGCTTGGAGTTTTTGGGCGGATTGGCCCGGTGGTAGTAGGGCAGATTTTTGCGAGACAAGCCAGTGAATGTTGTTGACGAATTGGCTTGGCGACAATTGCTCGACACTTCGAAAAAATGTCGCTCTTGTTCTCAATGAACACACTACCGCATTGATATATCCGACCTTGTGCTTGCTCGCGTCGTTCATCATTTGTACAAAATGTAAAGAAATCCTGCGAGTACCGCCACACCTGCATAAAGCAACCTGAAACACCTAGCCACCAATACGCTGGTGGCGACAATACTATCGGCTTCTTTCTTTTTATGCGTATCAAGATTATGAATTAGCGTGAATGTATCAATTCCACGCTCTTTGAAGTTCAATTCCGACTCCACTGCCGCCAGTTGCTTAACAAAAAACGCCTGCCATTTTCCGCCTTCGACAACCATCGCCTCCCACATCAAGGCCAATCCGATAGCTGCCACTAAAAACATCTCAATAATGGCAAACAATCCAGTCGACACATTTGGGAAGCTATTTAAGTACTCCTTCATTAGAAAACCTAGTGCCGCGAGGCCGCCAAGATTCAGCGACAGAAACAAGCTAAAGCGCAACCAATACCAGTCACCTTCTTTCATGATTCGATTGATATTTAACTCATACACCTTCAGAAGCATTTGACGGTCTTCCAATATAGTGTCCATCGCGCGTCTCCGAAATGACAATCAATAGTGCCACATGGCTAGACCCTGTTTGCGTGCCGTTTCTTCCACTTTCGTTACTTAAGTATTCTCACGTCGTTAGCAACTTGCTTAACCACACTTTCAATCGTGCCCTCTTCGCATTTGAAGAACTCTCGATTTACTGCCCATCGAAATGAATCTAACCTTTCGTGTGTCAAATCGCATCCAATATTGACCCACTTTTCGCGTCCAAATTTGACCCACCA
>CAZCKI010000614.1:0-1976 GCA_964498815.1 uncultured Burkholderiales bacterium | reverse complement strand
GATGTAGGTGCCCATATCGCCAAACGTGTGGCGATCGACTGCGACATAAGCCGTTGCCGCATCGTAGCGGCCGGCCTCGACCCAGTTGATCCAATTTCCCTTCGGCAGGCCCGGGACATTGGCGACCGTATTGGTCCAAGTCCGGCCGCCGTCGCGCGTGACTTGGATATTGCCGTCGTCGGTGCCTGCCCAGATCACGTTGCGGTTTTTCGGACTTTCGGAAATCGAAAAGATCGTGGTGTGCATCTCGGCCGCCGAATTGTCGACGGTGATGCCTCCCGATTCCTCCTGCCGCTGCATTTCCGGGTCGTTGGTCGTGAGATCGGGCGAGATGCGCTGCCAGGTGAACCCGTGATCGCGCGAGCGGAAGAGGAACTGCGCGCCGATATAGATGGTGCTTTTGTCGTTGGGCGATAGCGCGATCGGCGTGTTCCAGTTGAAGCGGAGTTTTTCGTGATAGCCCGCCTTGGGCTGAATATCGCGCGAGGCAAGCGTTTTACGGTTGACGCGGCCGACATAGCCGCCCTGCAATTCGGCGTAGGCGAAATTGGGATCGGCGGGATCGGTGAAGGCGTAAAAGCCGTCGCCGTTATAAAGATTTTCCCACCGGCTGTTGGTGATGCCGCCGGGATAGGCGCTGTCGCCGACCCAGGAAGAATTGTCCTGTAAGCCGCCATAAACCTGATACGGATCCCGGTCGTCGACGCTGACATGGTAGAATTGACTGATAGGCAGATTGTCGCCTTTCCACCACTTCACGCCGCCGTCGTAGGAAACCCACAAGCCGCCGTCGTCGCCGCCGATAATGTGTCTTGGGTTCTTGGGATTGATCCAGAGGTCGTGCCAGTCGCCATGACTGCCGCCGCCAGCGTAAGTGAAACTCTTGCCGCCGTCATCCGAGGCGATGAGGCGGAGATTCATCTTGAACAGGCGGTCGGGATTGGTCGGGTCCACGACAATGCGGGAGAAATAGAAGGGCCGCCAGACCATGCTCTGGCCGCGGTCGCGCTCTTCCCACGTCTTTCCGCCGTCATTCGAAACGTAAAGTGCCGAACGTACATTCTCGATGAAAGCGTAGACGCGCTTGGCGTCGGATGGCGCATAGACAACCTCGACCCGGCCCCACGGCGTCGCCGGCAAGCCCTTGTTTGCCGCCGCGGTCAGCGCCGTCCAGTTGCGGCCGCCATCGGTCGAGTGAAACAGGCCGCTTGCGGAAGGCGCCGCCGGGCCGTCGCCGCCCGAACGGAAAGTCCAGCCCTTGCGCCGGAAGTCCCACATGCCGGCGAAGATTTCATCCGGGTCGCGCGGGTTCAACGTCACCGACGAGCAGCCGGTCGAAAGATTGTCGCCCTTGAGGATCAGCGACCAGGTCTCGCCGCCGTCGCTCGTCTTGTAGAGGCCGCGATCCGCGCTGTCGCTCCACAGCTTGCCGGGAACGCAGACATAAACGGTGTTGCCGTCCCTGGGATCGACGATGATGCGCGTGATCCGCTCCGACTGGGGCAAGCCCATATTGGTCCAGGTCTCGCCGCCATCGGTCGATTTGTAGATGCCGTCTCCGATGGAGACCGAATTGCGCGTCCAGGACTCGCCAGTGCCGACCCACACGACCTTCGGATTGGTGGGATCGAGCGCAATGGCGCCGATGGATTGCACCGGCTCGCGGTCGAACACCGGCTTGAAGCTGGTGCCGCCGTCCTCCGATTTCCACACGCCACCCGAAGCCGCGCCGACGAACAGCGTGATCTTGCCGTCCGATTCCTGCCGAGCGGCAACCGCCGCGATGCGTCCGCTCATCGCCGCGGACCCGATGTTGCGGGTCCCCAATCCGGAAATGGTGGAGCTTTCCACTCCGCTGGCGCTGGCGGGCGCGGCTACGAGCCACGATGCGAGTGCAGCGAACGTCAATAAGGCGAGTGAGCGCGACATGGGTTTTCTACCGTTGATGGCGTGAATTATCGGGGCTGGGACGTGCC